>CAZISK010000165.1:0-11505 GCA_964541355.1 uncultured Candidatus Obscuribacterales bacterium | reverse complement strand
CTTCGAACCGTTAGCGGACGGACTGGCTCTCAGGTTCATGTTCGACGGTGAGCTGTTGGACGAGACAATCTTACCAGCTCAAATTCAAGGCATGCTGATTCTCTGTCTCAAGAGCATGGCTGGGCTGGATCCGACGATTGTCGACAGACCTCAAGACAAGAAGTTCATCACAGTCTCCTTCGGAGACCCTGTAGAAATGCGGATAACATCCATCCCTGTGCCTCATGGTGAGATGGTGGCCGTTTCGCTCAAGGTATGAGTCAACAAGCTTAGCTTTGACCGAGAAGGTTCAACCATTCGTTGAGCGGTTGGAGTTTTTGCCGATATTGTTTGGCCAACTCTGCCTTTCCGTGCGTGTCTAGCCAGACACAGTAGCGTTCTCCACAGTCGCGCGCTTCTCGCATTGAGATCGTCGGTTGCGGGTACTTATGCAGGTCGATCTGCGTCAGGAATGTGTCAGTGGCGCGCTTGAAAGCATCTTCTGCTTCGAGACTTCCTTCCTTGTCTTTGACTATGGCTTCGACATACATCGTCTCTGGAATTGTGGTCGCATGGATGTGCTTCCAGATTGCTTTTGCCTCATCCAGAGCGGTTCTGGACTCCTTAACCTGGTTGAGTTGGCATCTAGTCACGGCCAGGTCGGTTAGTAGATCAGCCACGTCGCTGTGGTCGTTGCCGTAGCTCTTTCTCTTGATCGTTAGCGCCCGTTCGAATTGAATCAATGCGCTTTGCCAATCGTTGTGAGCTGCCTGTGCGCGTCCCAGACCAGTCAAGCTTCTGGCTACACGAGCGTCGTTAACGCCAAACTCTTCGGCTAACTGAACCGCCTCCCGAAACTTCGCATCAGCTCGGTCGAATCGCTGTACAAAGAGCAAAAACTCGCCGTCTCTCTGCTTAGCAATCCATCCTTGTTGATTATCCCAGTCGGCCGATACCATAGGTGATGCTGGCTCTTTCGATGGAATATGCAAATCACCAGAGGTGCATCCGCTAACCAACAGGGTTACAAGTACCGGTGCTACTAGCCTCGTCGCTATCGACGTCTTCCGGAACTTTGGGATCGTCATGTTACTTCGACTCGTCCGATCCGACTGGTTGAGGAGCGCTATCGGATTTTGACTCTTGTTTGCCACCATTCTCTTCGGTGCTAGGCGTGGGGCTTTCCGGCATCTCTTTGGCTACATCGTCTGATTTTGCAGATTTGCCGGTGCGCTCCTCTTTTTCTTCTTCCTCTGCGTCCTCATCATCATCTTCTTCATCATAAAATCCTGATGCCAGGCGCTTTTTGTGACGTATGTACCACATGGTGCCAAAGACTACAGAGCCTCCAAGCGCCGCCACCGTGATGTAGTGGAATGCCTTGAAAATAATGTCAGCTACCGGGTCCGGCTTGATTTCCAGCTCGGCCTGCGCTTGCATAACAGCGTTCTCTCTGCCCAGTTTTGCCGGATCCATTGGCGACAGAGCTGGTTGGTTCTTGTTGGTTGCGCTTCCCGGTTTGGCCTTGGCGGTTGGAACCGGCTTCAATTTGTTGTCAGGTTTCGAATTGGTTGTAGTCCCCTTTGCCGGCTCTTGTTTCGCCGCAGAATTTGCCGGCTCTTGTTTCGCCGCAGATTTTGCCGGCTCTTGTTTTGCCGAAGTTTGCTTGCCGCTTTCCGCAGTTTGCGAAGTGACCGCTGATTTTGTCTGAGCGCGTTCCAGAGGCTTGGAAAAATTACCGTCAGACTGTGCCATCACTGGCTGAGACAATAAGCAGAACGCTGCAAGAGTGGTGTAGATCCTGATTCGATTCATGAGTGCCAAGGGTTTCGCTTTCTTACCAAAGTTACTCTTTTCCACATATATTCTTCCATAGCGCTCCTCTGGCGAAACCCTTGGCAATAACAATATTGCCATGAGATGCTTGAAGCTCACAGAATCCGCCGGCAAAGCCACGTGGAGATGGGACCCGAACTACAAAATGTCAAAACGTCCGATAGTGTTAGAAAATTCGATCGAGTACCTCTTCCGTTAGCCAGCCGCGTTTGATTAACGCGCTACGAAGGGTGCAGCCGGTTCTTCTGTGGTCGATCAGGGCAATTTTAAGTTGATCCTCGCTGATGAGCCCTAAATCGAGCAGGCGCTGACCCCAGCGTTCCGGGTGATCCAGCGGTAGCTCGATGATGCGTTGGAGCTGGAGAAAATAGTCCAACTCCTCCGCCGAAATGAACCCTGCCGAAACGAGAACCTCTCCAAAGCGCTTGCCCGGCAGATCCTTCTGCAACTCAAGTACCCCAATCAGTTCTAGCAACGTCAACCGGTCGGATGCAACCAATATCTGACCTAGTTTGGGCGTCAGGCGTTTGAAGCCGCTTAAAACTTCACCATCGAGAGCGCCGACTTTTTTCCAATGTTCAAAACTCTCGCTAAGACGCTGTCGTGCAGGTTGAAGCCCGTCAGCCGTACCGTGGCTAGCCACCGGTTCTCGGTCGCTGAGCTTGTTGAGCATTCGTGCATACTGCTTTTTGATATCCGCTACCTTCGAGCCATCGGGCATGCCGAGAAGGAGCAGTAGATGCTTGACCATTAGGCGATTCTCCCGCTAACTCAAAAGATAGCAGTGAAGGAGAAAGGGATTCCCAGAGCAAAGAACCAATGTCTTAATTTGGGCCGCTATTTATTACTGTGCCACCCGGACAACATAATTGTCAAGAACTTGAAGGACTTTGCTAATACGCGTGTAGGATTCGTGCAAGCTGGGCACAAATAAGACGGTGTCAGGCTTTTATGCTAGTTGGCAAGTTTTTATTTTTGTGGGGCTGGGTTGGTATGAGTTCGCGTGTTGATTTTGGCGTGGTACTATTCGCGGTATTATTTGCTTCATCCGTTCCTGCAGCGTCAGCTCAGGATTTCATTCCACATGGCGATGCGATCACGGGTTCAGTTTTGGTGAACGCTTCGCCACATCAAGTGTTTCAAGCGATAAAGCGCTCTCGCTATCAAGAGCCGGACCGCCGCAAGGTCGTTCGTAGCGACGATACTTCGGCTGTTCTGGAAGAAAATTTCAAAGGGCTACCGATTATCGGAGACGTAGTCTGCCGGTACAAGGAGACCGAGATCGGTAATCAGCGTATCGAATATCAGATATTAGCTTCGGACAAATTCAAATATTTTGACGGAGCCTGGGAGTTGCAGCCGGTCAACGATGGCAAGGCAACCTTAGTGAAGCTTTCATCTCATGTCGAAGCGCAGCTGCGGGTGCCGTTTGCTAAGCAGATAACCGCAGTAGGAACGCGCAAGGACATCAAGCGTCGACTGCATCACATAAAGTGTTCGGTCGAACAGCCTCAGAGTTAACCTCCTCTATGCTTTTGGAAGGCCCTTTGTAAGAAGTCGCGTAGATTCTCTCCGGACATAGATCCGGTTGAACTTTCGATGACTTCCAACTGTTGATTCTCTCTTGGTCTGACTACCATAGTGGTTGGATAGGACGAGACATTCATGTTTTTTGCCAATCCGCGTTGCTGTTCGCCGTTGATCTTCACTCGGATTGCATTCTCCGGAATTATTTCTTGCTGCGAATTCCATGCCTTATCAATCTCGTTGCAGGCACCACATCGAGGTTTGGTAAAGCTGATGACGAGCGGTCGGCCGCTATCACGTGCTGCTTTCACGGCAGAATCGAACTCGTTGCTGTTGAACTCTACCTTCTCCGGTCTCGGTTGATCTGGTCGTGGGACATCCGGGCGAATTCCATCGGGACGAATTTCGTCAGGACGGACCGGGTCCGGCCTGAATGGGTTTCGACCATCTGGAGATGGCGGCAGCGGACCGTTACCTCCAGGACCTGGAGGTTTTTGTCCGCGATTCAACGCGATAGCTTTATCACGATCGGCCAGGATCTGGCGTACTTGGTCGGGGGTGAAACCACCGTCCTGTCTTGGTGCAGGCACCGGAGGACCGGGCTGAACAGGCTGATCTCCTGGTCTCACGATATCCGGTCTGGGGGTCGGACCAGGTGGGAAAGGCCCTAACCCGGGACGAGGAGTGGGCGGAGGCGCGTCGCCTTCGCCATAGGTGCCACGGAACACTCCGCTACGAGTCTGCTCGAGGTTAGGCGGAAGCTCTACCTCGGGTAAACCCTGTACGGCGGTATTACTTGCGGTATCACACTGGTTGGTAAGGCAAACGGAGTCGGGGGCGTAATTTCTGAAAACTGTCGGAGCGACTTGTTGCTCAGTAGAACAGTCGCCACCTCCTTGAGTGGCTGCATCTAAAACCATGGTAAACTCCTGGAACTGTCTATGGCTTGGGGCAATGTCGGGCGGGGTGGCCAATGAATATACTCAGTGGACTGTGACCATTTAGTACCCGCAGACCGAACTCATACGTAATTGCCGCAGAAAATCGATGGATGTTGAGATATTGACCACTCAGGCAGAGGCACAATCAAAGAATTCAGGAGTTGTCGGGAGGGCGATCGCCAGTTTGATCGATGCTGTTGCGATCATGGTTCTTGACTGTGCTCTGATGTACGCATTATGGGTAATCGGCATGGCCGCCGGTTTATTGAATGCCGACCCGCAGCACTGGTGGTACATGCTGCTGAGCGCGCCCATCTTCCTTGTGGATGGATTCTCTGTTGTGGTTGCACCGGCTTCAATGGCTTATTTCAATATTGTTAATGCGATATCGGAGTTGACGTTCAGTCTTGCCAATCTGTTCTTCGTTGGTGCTATCGTCGTAAACTGGCTATATCACGCATGCTTCGAAGGATCGGCGGCTAAAGGGACTCCGGGAAAGATTTTTATGGATCTCGAGGTGACCAGTCGAAATGGTGAAAACGCTTCGTTTTGGGCTCTCACTTTGCGACACTTCGCAAAGATAATTTCAGTCTTGACAATTTTGGGTTGGCTGCCAATCTTCGGACCCGATCGCAATCAGGCTCTTCATGACGTTCTGTCAGGGTGCAAAATTACTCACCATTAGACATCTTCGTGCGCCTAGACCGGAAAAACGGGCAGATCTGTCGGGAGTAATCTATAATTAGGGCACAATATTGTTGGAGACTCAATTTCCATGCATAACGCAAGAAGCGCTGCCGATGCTGCCCTTGTAACGAAGAGGGTGCTTTTGTATCTGGCGATTGTAGCAGCGCTCTCGATGATATGGCTTCGCGGAGCCGTTGCTTTTGATGGACAGGCGAAAAAAATCGAGTCCGACCGCGTGTTGATTGCCAAGGCTGCTGCTAAATCCATTCCTAAATCCAGCGCTAGCATCAGCTGGCAAAGCGAGTTCAAGAAGACGCTGGGTATGGCCAAGGCGGCCCGCAAATGGGTCCTGATCGATGTTTATACCGATACCTGTTATTGGTGCAAACGCCTCGATGCGGAAGTTTATGCCCAACCGCAAATCGCTGAGTTCGTCAATAAGTCATTCGTCTGTATGAAAGCGAACGCTGAAAAAGGTGATGGTGTCGGTATCGCGAAAAATTTTGCTGTCGAAGGCTATCCATGCACCTTGATTTTGGATCCTTCGGGGAAGGAAAAAGGGCGCTTCTTCGGCTACGTAAAGGCAAGCCAGTTCCCTCATGAGCTCGTCCGGATCTTGCAACGCGGCAATTAGCTCATCCTACTTGCAGTTGACTGACAGCGTCTAGTAAACGCTTGTCGGCATGGCGTTTGGCCATTAGTGACACGCCGAGCCTGACACCAGGAGCGATTTCCATAGGTATCGAGGCTTGCGGCAATCCAGCTACTACGCTCATCGCTGTCAGCAGAATGTTCTTCCTCCGATTTTCAATCAATAGATCTTTGCTCGCTGTTTTTCCCGGTGGCATTCCCCAGGCGGTTGGAAGAACGATGGCTGCATCTTCAGGTATGAGTCGATCGAAGTAGTCGGCGATTGCTTTCATCAGTTCTCTGCCAAGCGCTTCCTGGGAGGCGTCGATGGTTTTCCCGAGTGCGATTCGCTGTGCCAGTGTCGCAGAGAGCTCTGGATCGTCGTTCTCGATCCAGCCGGCATATACCCTCCAGGCCTCTGCCGCGCGTACGATACCAAATGTGGCGGCACAAGCTTCGAGGGTGGACTGGCAGATTTCTATTTCCCTGACATTTTCGAACTGAGACGCAATCCTGTCGCCAGCACGTAACATGGCATCGGAGACGTCGTTGGACATTGTTCGGAACAGACTGCGAGCTACAAGCACTGTAGTAATTTTCGCGTTGGTTGTTTTTTTCTGTGCCTGAAGCAAGACTTCTCCTACCGATCTGAGCAGCTCAGGCTCGCGTGCGAGCCAACCGACGGTATCGAATGATGGTCCTAGCGGCATTACTCCCTTCACGTCGACTGCACCATGGCTTGGGCGAAATCCGAAGATTCCGCAGTAGCTCGCCGGCACTCTTACCGATCCGACCGTGTCGGTGCCAATGCCGAAATCGACTACTCGACCGGCAACGGCGCTCGTTGATCCGCTTGAAGAGCCCCCCGGAATGCGGTCGGGAAGTTGCGAGTTGAGCGGAGTTCCGTAAAACGGGTTGATGCCGTCGAGACTCATCGCCAATTCATCCGTGCAAGCTTTGCCCTTGAGATGAGCGCCGGCACCGAGGAGCATGTCGACCAGAGCCGCGTTGGTCGCCGCCGGGATCTGTTTTGCACTCCAGGCTGGGCTGCCACCACCGGTGATGGTGCCTTGCACATCGATCAAGTCTTTGACGACGAAGGTTTTGTTTCGTAAAACGCCCTCAGGCGCGCCCTCGATATCGAGATCGAGTAGCACGCCGTATTGGGACATTTTGGTTTCGACTGCCATTACTTGCTGTTCACAAGCGCAGGTGTCTTTCTTTCAGGAATCGGATGACTCATGATGTCTGAAAGCAGATCCAGTCGAGTGCCGCCAGAGATCAGCGGAATCAAGCCAGGCAAGCTGTAATAGTCTCCAGTGAAGACATAGTTGTCTGCCATGATACCTTCCGCTGTCATCTTGTCGTACAGGTATGGTCGATATGACGCACCTACGTTGACGAACAGCACATCTGGAAACACGCCCATCTTCTGTTCGTAGCCCCGAAGAGCAGGAATCATAAGTGGTGGTGTGTTTTCTTCCTGGTCTGAGACCATGATGATCTGTTCGACCATTTCGCCGGATCTAGTCATCTTGTCGATAGCGACACCGCATGATGTGCCGCCGCCGGCATTGATGCCCTTGAAGGCCTTTTCCCAGTCAGACAGGTCGTTACCCTTTGCCTTGACAGGATAAGCCATTGTATCGAAGGCGTAGACGAATAGATCCTTTTCGCAGATGGGCGCTACGATGCTGGCAATCATCTTGCCCAGTTCAATAGCTTCCGTCATAGAACCGCTCTTGTCCACGAGCAGGGCGATAGGGCGAGAGATCTTACCCTTTGCCTTGATCTGTACGTCACCTACAGAGGCAACCTTTTCGCTCATTTCCGCGTCAAGACCGGCCACCTTGATCGCTTCTCTCGTCTTCAAAGCAGAAACACGGCTGTCAGTCTTCGCAGCTTCTAGCTTTGTTTCGATCATCTTACGTAGATCAGCGTTATCCATGGCGCCTCTGGCCTTGAGGCTTGACAGGTTGTTGATCACTTCCTGTGGTGTCATCGCGTTAATGAGCGCGACAAGCACCGCCGGAGTCACCGTCTTGATTGTTGACACCGCTGTTCTGTACGGCAACTTGTTTTCAACGATCAATCTAGCCTGTTCGGTTGGGTTGTTAGTCTTGGCCAGCTGCTTCAGAACCGCCAGTCTGCTGCCTTCAGGTGGATCGTTTTCGAACAACACCTTCTGGGCGTATGGACCTGGCTTGATACGCAATGAAGCATACAATGTCTTAAGCGGCTTTCTTGCGTGCAATACTGCAGAGTCGAATGAAGCTGGATCAGCTTCTCTCTGTCTCAAGTAGTTTTCCACAGCAGTCTTGTATGACCGCGGCACAGAGCCAATACCGGGAACGAATGTTTCGCCCTGTCTGTAGCCCTTGATCATACGAGTTACGCGTTCCACCTGATATGGCGGTAGCTTTTCCAAAAGCGCAAGACCAGCGTCTCTGAATTCGTCAGAGAACTTAGATGTTGCCAGGAATGCGATGAAAAGCTGCTTCAAGTCGTGCACGGTGCCGTTGTCGTAGTACCAAGCACCAAGACGAATGAAGAACAGCGGGTCGCGCTGGTGAACGTCAGTGAACAAAGGAATGTATGGAGCGACATCTCGGTGAGGTGTGCGCAGCAATACGTTCATGATTGTCAATCTGTAGTCCTGTTCGTCCATGCCTGCCTGGGCACGCTGAATCAGACGTTCGAAGTTGGCTGCTTCACTTGCGTGAGTAGCGGCAGGTCTGTTTCTGTTTGTTCTGCGAGCTGCCATGGCTCCTCCTCGACTTCTATTTGAAGTATTTGTTCGTGCATTTGTTGCTGGAGTTGTTGGTTGGTTATTCGCCTGGACTGCCTGTTCCAAATAGGACTGTAACCAGCGACTAACACTTGATACCACGTCGTCAAGAAAACTCATCCCGGTTTCACCTCCTCGAGAGTGGGTCGGATCAGACTCAGGATTTGTTCAAAACAAAACACCGAGCGCTGATGAAGACCAGCCTGCCCGGTGTACGAAACGCAAATTAGCGCCAGTGGCGCTGAAAAGAATGCGCTGTACAAGTCGCGAGAACAGTTTTCAATCGCTTTTTCAGAGGTTTGTACGTTCTTGCTGTTTGGGTACAGGTTCCCTTAATTTAGCATTCTCATCAGTGTTCGTGTTTTGCCTTTACTGAATTGAAGTATGTGGGGAATTCTGCACGAGAGAGCGTTTTCGAGAATTCGTTAGTTTCAGTCACCATAAGTATGATCGAATGCGGCAAAAGTTTAGCCGGATTTCGTCAGGTTCAAAACACAATGGAAAAAAGGTTGGGTCGAATTCGGTTTAAATCCTGTGAGCCTGGAGTTTGAAACTTACCAGATGCCCCGTAAAGCCTCGTCCTTCAGGTCGGGATGTAAGGTGCGACTGCGTAAAGCAGTCAGTCTGGGGTTTGTTGTGATTGGACGTACTGCTTAATGATAGAAACGGAAGCGCCTCCGCAGGATGCTGGGTACACAAAGTTTGACCAAACCGTTTCTTGTGCCTGGTGTGCCAAAAAATTCTAGCCGTAAATTCTGGAATTACCAGTCGGCGAGCAGTTTGCCGACCAGGTCGCGAACAGATTGATCTTGGCTGCCCTTGTAAGATTCCACGATAGCTTTCGCTTTGTCTCCCTTTATCTTTCCGAGTGCGCTGAGATAGACTGTTGCGTTCGAATCGGCAGGCGGCTCCTGATGGAGCGAAGTTGCTATTAATTCAACTGCATCCTTATCCTGAAGTTGACCCAGCCCTTCGGCTGCGGCTCGTTTGTCAAAAGAATCCTTGTCGCTTTTCAGGATGGCGTAAAACAAGGATTTATCCTCCTGTCTAGGAAATGCAGCCAGGTAGTGCAGTGCACTCTTATACCAATCATGGTCCTGCTGATCGTTGTTAGCATATGGAGCAAAGACATCATGAAGGTCGCTGAGGTTGTTTTCAATCGCCAGATCCGTTAAAGCTACCGTGCGCAGATTCTCATTCCGGATCAAACCTGGCAACGCTGCCACCAGCGCTGGTGATTTGCGATGTCTGAGAGAATGTGCCGCGCAGTATCTGACGGTAGGATCCTTGTCTGACAAGAGCGAGATTAGCAGTTGTACGCTCTCGTCGTCGGAGCGATCTTCAAGGACGCGAGGGAGGACCTGCAAGATCTTGCGATTCTTTGTGCGTCTGATTGTACTTCTCACATCTGCCAACACATCGGCCGATTTCAATCGAAGCTGATGGACGACGTTGAAATTGTAGTCTGCCGGTATATCTCGATCGGCTACAAATTCCAGCCATTTACGGAGTGAGTCTGTACGCGTCGATTGGAAGTAGGCGTTGAGAATGTCTTTTGGGACCACACCCTTTGCTGGAATGAATGCTGCTAAGTAGTCCCGATCTTCTGGAGTCGGGCTGTTGGCGAAGGCCTCCATAGCGGCCTGCCGAAGTGAAGGAATGTCCAGGCATGGTGAAACAAAAGGTTTGATGTTGCCGATTTCTAAAACCTTGATGGCGTTGAGCACATAACCGAGAATTGATGGCTCCCAGTCTGCCATCGCCTTCTTCAGAACTCTGTCGGTCTCTGGATCAGGACCTGCAAAAGCTAGGCTTTCGACTGCAAGAATCTTGGCGTTTGGATTGTTGGATTCAATTTTTTCAAAGGCGGTTTTCTTCAAAGATTCCTTGTTGATTCGCATGTATAGCGGTACGATATGCGCGTCGCCGAAATCTTCATTGGCGACGACGAAATCGAATAAATCTGATGTGTGGCTATCCTGTAGAAACAAAAGAGCGATTCCAGCCCAGCGTCTATTTGTTTTGAGCTTTTCGGTTTTGGCAGCTGTGAGTAGAACGTCATTGAAGGACTTGTCTCCAGCGGAGCCCAGAGTCACATATGCGAGCGTTCTTTGGTAAGGATTGGTCGATTTTAAAAGACTTAGTATGTCGGCTCCGTACGTAGGTTCACTCATCAGTTTTGCCAGTGGATACAGTAAGTCTTTTTGTCTGATATCGATGGAAAACATCGTGAGACTCGAATAATCGTTCAGCAGCTGATCCAGGTCCGCTGGTTTGAGATCTGTAGAACAGGCTTTGTGAAAATCGGCGACGAAACCAGCGTATGTTTGTGCTGCCGGGTTCGGTGGAAACACACGTTTTGGCTGTACAGCATTTTTACTTTGAGCAGGCGGGTTTTTTGCTTGACCTGTTGGACTCTTTGATTGACTGGCTGACGACTTCTTTGCTTGACTAGTCGGAGCTTTTGATTGACTCACCGACGATTTCTTCGTGATGGGTTGCACGTGGTGCTTCTGAGCCAGTGCGGGAAGTGCCATGGATAGTGTCAGAATCGTGGTAAGAATAGTATTTTTCATATTTATAGTCCGGAGAGTTTACCCTTTCGAAGAGTTAATAACGAAAGACTGGGAAGCAAAGCGCATATCAAAATGGCTTGTGAATACCCAAATGATAGCGCCGTGACAACTGCTGCAAGAACCGATCCCAATCCAAAACCACCGCTCATCGATAAATTGTAGCTACCCATTGCGGTTCCTCTCGCGTCTTCCGGACACTTTTCGAACAACAGGGCGATTCCAATAGGTGGGACGGCAGCCCACGCGCATCCAAGAAATACGCCCGCGACCGTAACGAATTGCCAGTCTGATGCCATGGCAGCGAAGACACAACCTATGCTTTGCATGATAACGGTTGGAATGGCCATCTTCCTGGCGCCAAACCTTTCAACCATTCGACCGGCTGCGTAACGCAAAAGAATTGTTGTAATCGCCGTCGTTGTGAACAGCAGCGCTTCGTTGCCGATTCCCCGCTCTTTAAACTCAAGGACAGCCAATGCGAAACTAACTCCTCCTTGCAATGAACAGGTCAGGATGAACGCCATTCCCGGCAGCCAATGAG
>CAZISK010000164.1:0-11518 GCA_964541355.1 uncultured Candidatus Obscuribacterales bacterium | reverse complement strand
CAAGGCGCGGACACTTTCGCTTCCATGCAGTAAAGTGGTCGTCCCATATGATTTCTGTCGGAGTGGCACAACTGGTAGTATCACCAATTTTGCTGTCTCTTATGAGAAGCTGTGCAATGGCTGTTCAAATGGTCAAATGGGTTGAGCTACCTATGACGCCAATTTTGCGCTTGCGCTTCTGGACTTTCTCGCCACTATTCAATTGGGCCTTCTACCCCAGATTTCAATACCCGTATCCAGGCGGGATGGAAGATTGGCTTCTGCAGTTACTTGCAATCCTGGCTCTCCAGCTGACGGCATGTGTGCATCTGTTCCGTCGTGAAAAGCCGCAGGCCTGGTTCTTGCTACTAATAGCGCTGGCGTTCGCTGCGGTATTTTGGTTGCCGGACATTCTTGATGGGGGGCGAAGAGCGACAGTAGTGCGTTATTTCTTGCCGCTTACCATGATTACTACTCTACCAATGAGTTACATGCTCTATCATCTCTGGCAGTCGCAGAAGCGTGTCAAACGTATTTTTGCCGCCTGCTTCGTTGTGTTCTTGTTCGGATGTCAGATTCGGTCGGATCTTGCGTTGGCAAACTGTCCGGAGCACGCGCTCTGGCATTACGACATAAAACCCATCGCTAAGATTATTGCCAACGACCCCAGTGCGCTTATCATCGCGGATCACAAGACAGTTAGCTCGGCCCAGGTACTTGCAATTGGCCGGCTGCTCGACGAGCCTTCGCGTGAGTTCGTTTGGATCTACTTAAGATTTCCAGACTGGTTGAAGAAGATCGACCACGGCTACGTTCTTCATGCCCAGCCGAATGTGGTGCGCAGATTTGAAAGCGAAGGATTTGAGGTCAAGTGGGTGGACGCCAATCGCAGATTGCTTCTGGTTCGCCCGATTGCAAAGCCGGCAGGAGCGCCTTAGACCAGATGCTCCAGGTCTGGACGAGGCTCGAGCTCAAGGCCAATCTACTGTTTCTGTGGACGTCGACAGGGCTCGTTTGCCCGGTTTTTCTCTTGTGTTTAAAACAACGCTACCTTGTTGACATCGAATTGGTGCCGAGCTGAGCGCCAAAGCGCAGGCTCAGGTATTAACTTCCTTTGGTACTCATACATATATATGGTGTGCCGCTATCTGAAAACAATACTCAAATTTGTTGCCACCGGATGAGCCGACTCCGCCGGCGGTGCTATTCGCCATCAACGGTAAGGCTTTTTGCACGATTTGGTAAAGACAAGATACTGCGGTGTGTTGAATCTCAGGAGTTCATGGTAATATGCCAGTAGTACGCGGGTGTAGTTCAATGGTAGAACGGTAGCCTTCCAAGCTGCACACGCGGGTTCGATTCCCGCTACCCGCTCCATTTATACAACTGATGTTCGTTCGATCCTGACGCCGCGTGGCAGGAGCCGTATGTCTGTATCGTCCTTCGTAATGCTCGCCTGTATGATGCTGACAAAGGGCGCTTCTGTGCTTGCTGTACTAGGCTCACTGTGCCTGATTACCTTTTGGGGATGCAGGCCAGTCGCTGCTTTTATTTTGCGGTCCTGGAAAAATCGGTCAAGAACCTTTTGGGTTGTTTCTCTCGATGCAGCCTTGATTTAGCTTACAGCCGGGTTTTCTTTGACTTGTGGGCAACTTGATATCGGAAGCACAACGACTTCATTGCTGGAAGTAAGGCGCCAGGTAAGCGCAGAGGGGCCTCGACGAAACCTGGACGACGAGAGCCGACCTCGATGCCGCATTTCTGGTTGTCCGCCTGGTACCTGAATCGGAGCTCGCCAACTAGTCGAGTTGCCCTGCTGCTTGATGTGTTGATTTGCACCGCCTGTAGTATCGATCCTGTGATAATTTCCAATCTGTCGTAAAACCGCCGAACCTGGTTTATTGATGCACGAATTGTTGTGTTGAAGAAAACTGATTTTGGAGTGAGAAAACTGGGTCTGCAGTGTTGCAAGGCAGGCGCCAAGGCTGTAGACTGACCAGGAAACGCCTCGTTGAGAGCAATCGAGGTGCAATTTCGGGTTTTTGTCAAGGAGCCTCCGTCTGTGATTGATAGAGTCAGTATCAGCGACGTTCTGGTCGCGCAAAAGCGCATCAAACCGTTTGTCCTCAACACGCCGTTAGCGAAAAGCTTCTGGTTGAGCGAGCTTACGCAGGCCGAAGTCTGGCTGAAATTGGAAAACCTGCAAAACACAAGAAGTTTTAAGCTCCGGGGAGCGCTTAATGCCCTGAGCTGGGCTCGGGAGAAGGGGATGGTCAAGTGCTATTCCTCGACTATCGGCAACCACGCCCTTGCCATGGCGCAGGCGGCGCTTTTCACCGACCGAGAGGTGACGGTTTGTGTTCCTGAGACGGTTTCCCCCAAAAAGCTAAAAGAGTTGGACCGCTACAGCGTCGGTATCGTTAAGCATGGTGAGGAGCCATCTGTTACAGAGGTGTTCGCCCGCCGCCTTGCCGCCGAGAAGAAAGGCCTCTATGTTTCGCCCTACAACAATCCGGAAGTGATTTGCGGACAGGGGACTGTAGCGCTGGAGATGTTCGAGCGCGTACCGAAGCTTTCCACTATTATCTGCGCTGTTGGTGGTGGTGGTCTGATTAGCGGGATAGGTACGGTTGCGAAGATTATTAATCCGAAGTGTCGAGTTGTCGGTGTGGTTCCGAGTGCAGCTCCGACTATGCATAGAGCGGTCTCGACTGGCAGGGTCCAGGCGTCCATTCAAAATTACACACTGGCTGAGTCGCTTGCCGGCAATATAGAGGAAGATACGATCACTCTTCCTCTCGTCCAGGAGTTAGTCGATGAGTGGGTTACCATTGACGAGGGCGACATCGCTTCTACAATGTTCGAATTTCTCGATCACGAAGGTATGCTCATCGAGGGGGCAGCGGCTTGCGCAGTTGCGGCCATCGCCAAGAAGGTGATCAACTTCAAGCCTCGCGAGAAAGTGGCGGTCATCGTCTGCGGTGGCAATGTCAATCGCAACGATTGGAGAGAAGTTGTCGTCGATCATTTGGTAGGCGCAAGGACATCGGTCTAAAGCCTCTAACACGGCATCAAAGAATCTAGTTGAGTCAATCATTTATACGGAAAGACTCGGCAAGTTTTTTTGCCATTGCACAAAAACTCAACAATTGCCCCTTAGTCTGGAAATGCTGAATCCCAGAGCGTCGTGCGACAGAAGTCCCGGTCTTCGCGCTTAACTCTTGATTGGAAGTTTACTACTTGTGAGGGGGCTGAGATTTATGCCAGAACCAAAACCGGATGCACCAGATATTCCGAAAGCGCCGACCGTTGAATCTCGTGAACGACTGGCGGCAAGCGAGCGATTGCTCAGTTCTCTCGACTTCACGGAAAGAAGTTCGTCGCTAACACCGAAATCCAGTACTGCGGGCAACATCGATGAGACGACTGAAAAGACCAGTACCGCTGAAAAAACCAGCTTGACTTACACCGCTGGTGGTGGCGCGGAACGGCACAGTATCGACTATACAAAATCTGGGGGTGAACTTACGGAGGTCACGGTAGGTGGAACCAAGTGGCAGCGCGGCGAGGACGGCGGCTGGACGGCTCCTTCTAAGGATGGAAAGCGTACGCTAACAGCGGACAAAATTGAGGTCACCGGTAAGGGTAGAGACACTCGTGTAACCATGACTGGGACGGATGCGAAAGGGGCGGGCGTGACCATAACAGTTGGAGCCGACGGTGCCAGGACAAGGACAGTGAGCGGCCCTAACGGCTCTGAACATTCAGTTTCCAAGGATGGAAAGGGTAAAATCACCGAAGTCTCTCACAATGGGCATCGCATCGCTGTAGGCGCTGACGGAAAAGTCTCGGAAGGCAGAATGAAAGGGGCTACTGTCAAACCAGATGGAACAGTAACCAAATCTTTCGGCAAATCAGATGTGACAATGAACCCTGACGGTTCAACAGTAGTGACTAGCGGCGATCGCACAACGATTGGATTTGGTGACGGCAGTCGTGTCTATAAAGAGAAAGGAGCCACAGTCGGAGTGCGCGACTCCGAAGGTCGAAAGATTATGATTGATAGGGATGGTAAGGCAACGGTAACGAAAGGAGATCAGATGGTCGCTCATCCGCTAAGCGGTCACAAGATCAATATCGACTCGAGCAAGCAGCCTCCTGTTATAACCAAGGCTGGAGACCCTAGTACGCAGTACCACCTGGACGGAAGAAGTACAAAACTCGAGAAGACAAAGGACGGCACCACCAGACCGGCCGAGATGACGGACGCGAAGGGGCGAACCGTGAAGCTTGAGTATGGTGATCCGAAAAATCCATCAAAAGTAACCGGCTTTAATGGTAAAGACGCTAAATACGGAGACATTGGAGTCGGCACTGGTAAGTACGACGCCAAAGACATCAAGGTCGATCACGCAAAAGGCAAAGTTACTGCCAAGATGAATGATGGAACGACCCTGAACTTCGACCTATCTAAACAAACTGCGACCAGGACCATGAAGGACGGATCAACGAAAACTGAACATGTCGGTAAAGGTTTTTCAGAAACCCGATCCAAAGACGGCAAGGTGACATTGGCATATGACAGCGGTCGAAAATGGGACGTAACGGAAGGAAAGAACGGAGCGGTGACCAAAGTCGCGTCCGGGGAGAATTCGTTCAAGGTTGGTGAGGAAGGAGTCAAAGACATAAAGATAAAGGACGGCCAAATACGTGTGTCTAAAACCGATGGCACTGTTCACACGTTCAAGCATAACGTTGGCGAAACCAAGATTCCAGCTCGTGACGGACAACCTGCAAGGACAGTTTCGACGAAGTATGATAAAGATGGAAGGGTTACTGAAGTCACCGCTGGAAGCACCGCTCTTGGTGGCAAGCCTTCAACTTACAAAATCAATCGAGACGCAGCATCGGGCAAAGTAACTGGTGTCACGGATGAAAAAGGCAAAGCTATAACAGGACCCGGTGGTGCTGCTCTGAAGGATTTCTCCGTAGATGGACGCGGAAGAATTGCTGCTGGCCTCGAAGGCGGTGGAAAGTTGACTATAGATCCTGAGCGTGGCACGAGGACCACTGAAGCTAAAGGACACAAAATTGTCGAGTCGGCGAGAGGCAAGGTTGATTACACCGTCGGCCCTGATGGAAAAGCGACCGAAGCTAAGATTTATGCTCCGGGATCTGACAAACCTAACTTTACTGCAAAGCTTGGCCCAGACGGAAAGAGCGTAGTCGAGGTCCGGGATGCCAAAGGTGAAGTCGTCGGAAGGTCAAGGCCAGATTCGTCAATTACCGTAGACGATTCAGGTCGTTTGAAGACCAGAAATTTGGATGCCAACGGAAAGGTCCGATCTGAAGTCACAGTCAACCCTGATAAATCCAGAACGGTCAAAGAGGCCGGGAAGACCTCACGATATACACCGGAAGGTGTGCTGTCGAGTGTCAGTAAAACCGGCATGGAAGGTAGGGCCGGTTTTGCTTATCACCGCGAAGGAGGCGAAGTCGCGAAGGTGCCGCGCGGCAAAGCGCCTGGGGGCAGGGACGATTTGTCTGTACCATCTACAGTCAAATTTGGTGATGGATACAAGCTTGAGAGAGTCGCCGGAAAAGACGTCGCGAGGCAGGCTACTGGTGATGAAAAGTTTATTCTCACAGGGAAGGACGGTCGCGCGGTTCCAGATCCAACAACCGGCAAACCAATGGAATTCAAAGCGGCAGGCGTGGATCGAGACGGCAATACGCATGTGCAGGACGCCAAAGGGAAGTGGCATAAGATTCCACCAGAAGGACCGCTGGCGAGTGTCCGTCGTGAATCTGGAGGGGCCCCCGGTCCGGCAAGGAAGGACGTTAAGGCACCTGCCCGGAGAACTGGTTCGCGAGGTGTGGTGTACGCCTAGTTGCGACCGCCGGCTGCCAGTTTTGAGAGCGCTCGTCGCTGGAACTGAGTGTGAATAGGTTTGACCGTTGCACGCGCTACACATTCTGTCGTTGATGGTGGTAACTCCTCCACCGCCATCAACGGCGATGTGTTGCTCAATTGTTCTTCCTCTTCTCACTCGAAGAATTTTTCAGTTTTTCAAGCCTGTTGAATCGCGGAAGAGCATCGGTATATCCAGCCACCAACGCCCGTTTATACCATTCCTGAGCCTGCTCTAAATCTCGCTGCTGACCCAGTCCTCTTTCATTCATCAATCCAACGTGATACATCGCGGCTGGAATCTTGTCGTCAACCGCTTTCATGAACCAAGTTCTGGCACGTCCGTAATCGGGTCTTCCGCCGGCCACTCCATTCATGTATATGATGCCCAATGAGTTTTTTGCCATTGGATCTCCCTTTTCTGCAGCGTCAACGAATAGTCCCAATGCCTTCTCTTCGTTTTTTGGCACTCCCAATCCTTCGTAATGCATTTTTGCCAGGTTGCCCAATCCGGACGAGCTGCCATGGGCCGCGGACTTGGTGTACCACTCGATTGCTTCGTCGTAATTGCGAGAAACACCGAGTCCATTTTCGTAGAGAAATCCGATATGAGCCTCAGCGGTTGCATTGCCTGCCTTCGCCGAGAGCCGCAGCCATTTCATAGCCTCGACATAATTCCGCTCGGTGCCAATTCCGTCAAGATAGAACACGGCTACTTCGAACAGCGCTTTGTCATTGCCTTTCAACGCCGATTTGTGATACCACTGGAAAGCTTGCGCAAGATCCTGCCCGACGCCGGCACCCAGCTTGTACATCTTCCCGATGTTTTGCATGGCATCTGAGTTACCTCGGTCTGCAGATTTTCGAAGATACTGCAGTCCCAATTTATAATTGACCGGCGTTCCATCGACTCCGTTGAGATAGAGCGATGCCAGGTAGTAGGGTGCGCTGTCACTGCCGTTGTTGTCGGCTTTCTTGTACCACTCGATTGCGGATCTAAGATCAGGGGGACCGTTGGCGCCGTTCTGGTACATGTATCCGACTGCGGTTTGCGCTTCGATGTTGCCATGGTTAGCTGCTCTCTTATACCACTTCAACGCCTCTGTCGGATCGTGGGGCATCGCATTTCCTAAGTGGTAGATGTTCCCCATCTGGTATTCTCCTTCAGAATTTCCATGGGCGGCCGCCTCTGTGTATATTGCTTTTTCGATACCGCCCTTGGTCTCGAGTCGCTGATGGAACACAGATACGTTGGGCAGCCGTGTACGCAACAAAGAATTTGATATCTTGCAATTATCCGCGCGCAGGATCAAGAGTCTCTTCAACTTCTTGAGATTCTCGATTGCACCATCTGTAATGGCAGTACCGGTGAGGTCAAGACCCCGAAGATCCTTTGCGGAGATAAGTGTTGTGATACCAGCGTCGGTTATCCTTGTTCCTTCCACTGACAGGAAGAAGAGTCCCGGTATTTTCGACAACTCCAATAAGCCGCCATCATCAAGATCGCAGTCAATAACTTCAACGGATTTTGGTCCGTTACTGCTGGTGAGCACTTTTGCCAGGCGCGAAGCTTCTTCTCGTGCCAGTCCGCTGCATTGTGAAATATTAATGCTATTGATTCGTCGAAAACGATCTAATGGAGATAGCTGCTCCGAACCAAAAATTTTCGAATTGACTATAGTAATTCTCTTGATGTTCGAGTCGTCGATGAACCTTAGTACATTCCAGTTGGAGCTTCGCACAGTCAGATCCGTTGTGAGCAGCTCCTCAATTTTGTCGGTGGTAGGCTCTGAGGGTATGATATGGGCTACCGAAGGTTTGTTCTTGGGTTTCGGCTGTGGGGTTTTGAAGATCATCGCGACGGTCACTAGCGCCGGCAACGACAAAATTGCCAGGGCGGCAACTGCGATCCGTGTTTTCGACTTTGTCAATTTTCTTGGCGAAGCAGTTTGCTGCTGGCTATCCTTTGGTGCCTCAATAGGCCTGGTTCCAACTCTTTCGAGCGCTTCTTTCAGTTCGTTGACCGAAGGGGGTCTATCGTCTTTGTCCTTCTCGAGACATGCGGCGATTACCTCCTCGAGCATCGGTGAACACTCTACTCCAAGGGTCTCGGAAAGAGTTGGTGCCGTTCGATTGGCGTGCAGTGCCATTGTTTCCAATGCCGTCGTGGCGTCGAAGGGCGGTTTTCCTGTTAGTGTCTCAAAAAATATGCAACCTAACGAATAGATCTCCGATCGTGCATCATACGATTCAGCGCGAATTTGCTCTGGAGCCATGTATGCCGGCGTGCCGGCGATCGTGGTTGCTTGAGGCTGATTTGGATCTTGGAAATCGATGTATTTTGCGACACCAAAATCGATGAGCTTGACTGTTCTTTCGCCTGAATCTTCGGGTGCGATTAGAATGTTCGACGGCTTCAGGTCTCGGTGGAACACGCCCATGTGATGCGCGTGCTTCAGACCATCGCAGATTTTGACGAAGATCTCGAGCGCATCATCCGGCTCGAGAGCACCAGATTGGTGAATTTGTTCTTCCAGGGTGATCGCATTTGGTACATATTCGAGCACCATATATGGTGTGCCAGTCTCGGTCGGACCGAAGTCGAGTATCTGAATAATGTTTTTGTGATTGAGCCTGCTGGTGGCTCTGGCTTCGTCTTGAAAAAGAATCAGCTGTGATCCCGTAATTTGATGAAGCAGTTTGACAGCTACGTTCTTTCGAAGCATTCTGTCTCTGGCCAGATAAACCGTACCTGAGCCACCGGTCCCTAATAGCGTTTTGGGTGCATATCGCGACAATGGAAATTTTTCCGGGCTCACAGTGAGTTCGTCATCCCATTTTTCGCCGATGGCAGTCGCAGCCGGTTGGCTTTTCGCCGCACCTGTCCTCTCCAGGGGCATCGGCTGTTCGCATTTGCAGAGGTCGGGGCGAAAGATCCACTGCGTCAAGCTACCGGATCTCTTTGCCAAGATTGGCTTGGCGCACTGAGCACAAGAGGCAACAGGTGGAGGCAGCGGGCTGTCTGCAATTTCCCCGCAGCGACAGACCTCGATGAATTGCGTGATAAAACCACCGGAGCTCGAACTCTTCGGCTTTAAACAGATTGGGCAGTTGTTCTTCGTTTCGACCATGGTGGCTGATCTGCTAGGTTTCGCTGAAGCCCGGCATCTCTGGATATTCGAATCGAATGTCCGGGCGGGCCTTTTGCAAATCGTTAAGGGCCTGTCTGATGAGGCGCGTGTTAGACGGCAATTGAAGTACTTTCAGGGTCTTCATCTTGACCAGTCTTCGATACCCATCTGCGCTTATCCTGGGCTCGTCCGAGATCGACAAAACCTCCACCGGCAATCTACATATCTCGTCCATTTGCGCATCATTGATGTCACATGACCAGAACTCCAGACGCCTTAATTTTTTCAGCGATCTAAGAGCAGCAAATTGTGGACCGCTGAACTTGGTGGCGTGGAATCCCAGTGTTCGTGAATCAAGATATGAAAGGTTCTTCGCCGAGATCATTTTGAGGCCCCACAAGAGAATGGTCTGAAGTTTAAGCGAGCCAAGAGTCTGGAAGAACTCAGTCGGCTTGTCATCAGTTGATACAAAAACCTTCTTGAGGTGTGGAAACCTTCTTAGCTCCTCCAGCGCCTTTGCATCGATTTTCGGCGCTTGCAACATTTCAATGGTTTCGATTGTCTGGCATTTGGACAGGATTTTAAGCGAGTTAGCTGTTATATCGGTTTTGTTCAAACCAATGTAACCGAGCCGCATCTTCGTGATTTTTTTCAACCCCTCATCCGTAATCAGGCAGCCTTGCATACAGATCATGTTAACGTCTTTCATCTTTGCCACTATATCCAGTGCTTTGTCGTCGATTGGGGCTTCATTCATATCGAGTGATTGAATCGGAACATCCAGGACGTATTCCAGTCCTGGACCTCGCACCTCAGTGCGATGGATATTTAGCGCCGTTATGTCTTTGCGTCCCTTCAAGACTGCGAGGTCTTCGTCTGTGACAAATGCTTTTGCTTTTGCTTTGGCTTGAATGTATCCAGTCTCCAACTTCAAGAAATCGAATTTGTCCTGTTTGGATATGTAACCCTCTTCGAGATTCGGCAGCTCGATCCTGTCTCTTACTCGATAGTTTGCTTCTTCTTTCTTTACCTGACTTTTTACTTCTTCAGGCGATTCTTCCTTCGTGAAACCAGAATAAACAATCGGGACCACTGGTATCAATGACGCCACCGAAATCAGGATCCCCACCAACATCCATTTCGATTTCGCTGCAGGGGAGAGCACTCGCTCCTCTTCGTCGAGCGACCCTGCTCTGGAGTCATCGGCTTTGAGGTCTTGAAGTGCAACCTTGAGGCTTTGCATGTCTTGAAACCGAGCGTCAGGATCTTTTTCCAGACACTTCAAGACAATGGACTGCATGCTATATGAAATCTCCAGGTCGTCGCGCACATCTTCGAATGCGGGCGGAGCTTGATTGGTGTGCTTGGATAAAAGGTCAATTGCATTATCCGCGTCGAACGGAACCGTGCCCAGGAGCACCTCGTACATTACGCATCCGAAGGAGTAGATTTCCGAGCGGGCGTCGTAGGAGTGTCCCAAGGCCTGATCTGGTGCCATGTACTTTGGCGTACCGACAACCGTACGACCTTGAAACGCAGTTGATTCCTGTTCGTTGCCGAGCAAAGTGGAGACTCCAAAATCGATGATCCTGATTGTGCCTGGATCATCAGCACCGGTTGGACGAAGTACGAGAATGTTCGAGCTTTTCACATCGCGATGGAAGATTTTCGCTTCGTGTCCGTGCTGGAGCGCATCCGCGACCTGAATGAAGAGCCCTATAGCGAGCTCCTCCGGAATCGCCCCTTCGTATCGAATTACTGCATCAAGTGAGATACCGTTGACATACTCCAGCACCATGTAAGGTGAACCGCTAGCGGTGGCACCGAAATCAATAATGCTGACCACATTAGGATGTTGGAATCTGGCGGTAACTCGTGCTTCTCTTTGGAATGCGACAAGGTTGGCGTTGCTGCGATGCAACAGCACTTTGACGGAGACGTGTTTCATCAGGCGCTCGTCCCAGCAAAGATAGACGGAGCCACCAGCGCCAGCCCCCAGGGGGCGGATCGGCTTGTATCTCTCGAGTGGAAAGTTTTCCGGTTTGAGATCCGCTGGCCCAGCAGCTACGTCCGCTTTGCTATCTTCATCATCAGCGATCTGGTCCTCAATTCGATCAGGGGTGGAAAGCGCATCGACCGGAACTGGATTCTGGCAATCGCAGGTTTGCGAACGAAAGACCCATTGGGTAAAGCTGCCCGCGTTACCCACCACGATGCGTTTTCCACAGGCAGCGCAGATCGTGACTTTCTCTTGTGTGGTTTGTGTATCCAACAAACCACATCGACACATCGATATCCATTGAGTCAGGCTGCCCATTGCAGAACTCGATGCCGTCTTTGGTTCGCCGCAGATGGGACAGATCGTCGTCTCGTTAGTCAATTGGTCGCCTCGCATTACTTCTTGTGATCGGGGCCTTCATAGGTCGGCGTTACGCTGGTACTCCAGTGACCCACACAGGCGGGCGCTCAAATGGCTCAGAGCGGTGTGCCATCATCC
>CAZISK010000163.1:0-11522 GCA_964541355.1 uncultured Candidatus Obscuribacterales bacterium | reverse complement strand
CGTAGAACGGTGCACCATCGGGCTGGTACACATGACGGAGGTCGTAAGCAGTTGGGATCGCTCCATCGGAAAGAATCGAGCCGGCTACACCCACCAGATCGGAGGCGACCTCTGATTTTTTTGGAGGTGGAAGTACTTCGTCAAAGTCTTTTGCATTTTGTGGTTTTGACCGAGACAAAACCTCCGCATTGTCGCCGCCGAATACGAGAGTCCGCTTACCGCGATTCACCAGATATAGTGTCAATGTTTTCTTGTCTTCGTTAATCGTTACCCGACCCTCGAGCTCTTCTTTCGTGAGAGTTCCTGTAAGAACGGTTGTTGAAGCAAGCGGATCTTCTCTGAGGTTGAGACCTGAGGTGTCGACCTGCGCGGCGTCAGGAGTCTTAATCTCACTTCCTGTCCTTGCGCCGGTGCTGTGTTGAGGCTCTTCGGCGGCCCAAGCGCAAGAGTAAATCGACCACAGCGTCACGCATGAAATCGCTACATACTGATGAGCTCTTAGTGGCTTTCTCAAAGAGAATCGCTTAACCAAATCGACAATCATGACACCTTTCCCATTGCTATATCTTCGAGTATCTTGCCATCTCTCACCTTGATGATCCGGTTAGCTCGACCAGCAGTTTCCGGATCGTGGGTTACAACAATAACAGTCATCCCCTCGTTGACCAGTCGTGCGAAGAGGTCCATGATCTCCTTGGCAGTCGCAGTGTCCAGGGCGCCAGTGGGCTCATCAGCGAGGAGGATACTGGGACGATTGACGATCGCCCGTGCGATTGCGACCCTTTGCTGTTGTCCACCTGACAATTCATTGGGACGATGCGACATCCTATTTTCCAGTCCCACCTCTTCCAGCGCAAGCTCTGCCCGTACTTTTCTTTCTTTGCCTGGGATACCTGCGTATACAAGAGGAAGCATTACATTCTTCAGAGCGCTCATGCTGGGCAGGAGATTGAATTGTTGAAATACGAATCCAACGGTCTTATTTCTAATGGTGGCAAGCTCATCATCGGTACGGTTTTTTATATCGATACCGTCAAGAAGATAAGTGCCCCTGGTCGGTCGATCCAGGCAACCGATGATGTTCATCAGCGTTGACTTTCCCGAACCCGAGGTGCCAACGATAGCGGCGTACTCACCAGGCTTGATCTTCAAGCTCACGCCTTGCAGCGCATAAACCGGCTCTGCGCCCTCATTGTAGACTCTCCATACGTCGTCTAGCTCGATGACGTTCATGCTTCCTACTCCGAACGCAGAGCTACGATGGGATCGAGTTTCGCCGCCATCCTGGCAGGATAGATGCCGAAGAACAGGCCAATCCCCAGAGATACACAGACTGCCATTATGATTGATGATGGCGTAACCACAGTTGGCCACTCGCCCATGTTGGAAATGAAGTGTGAGCCGAAGACACCCAGGAAAATGCCTAAAATTCCACCGGTCATCGAGATCAATACGGCTTCGATTATGAATTGGGCCAGTATCTGACCGTACTTTGCGCCGAGCGCTTTGCGCACTCCGATCTCGCGAGTACGCTCCGTGACGGATACAAGCATGATGTTCATAATACCGATGCCTCCGACAAGCAGGGAGATGCCGGCAGTCGCTCCAAGTAGCAACGAAAACACGCCTGTTATGGACTGCGCCGTTTGCATGATATCAACCTGGGTTCTGACCATGAAGTCGTCGTCATCAGGGTTTTGAATGTTGTGTCTGCGGCGCAAGAGATTTGTTATTTGGAACTGCGCCTGCCAATCCTCTCCGTCGGTGGACTGCGCCAGGATGTTTCTCACCGTCTTGCCTGTGACCTGGTTCAGTCCAAATAAAGTAGCATAGCCTGTCGTTAATGGAATGAATATCTGGTCGTCCATGTCCATCCCTTGAGTCATCCCCTTCTTTTCCATTACTCCGATAATGTCAAACAGCTCACCTCTTATCAGAAGTTGCTTGCCAACTGGATTTCCATCAATGAGGTCGTTGGCGACTGTGTCTCCGATCACGGCTACACGAGAATTGTCCTTCATTTCTGTTTCAGTGAAAAAACGACCTCGGTCGGCAAAGAAGTTGCGGATAGTCGGGTAATTGGGCTCAGTCGCCACCACCGAAGTCATAGTGTTGCGTTCGCCGTATTGGACCTGAAAGCTCTGACTGTACTGGGCGCTGACCTCTTTGACTGCGTTGCAGTTTTCCCGAATTGCGATGGCGTCGTCGTATGTCAATGTTGGAGCCGTTCCCTGTCCCATAGAGATGCCGGAGTTGCCGACCTGGCCTGGTCTTATATAGATCAGATTGACACCGAGCGCCTGCACTTGTGCTTCAGCTTCCTGCTTGGCTCCCTGTCCAATACCTAGCAAAGTGATGACTGCTGCGATTCCGATGAGAATTCCAAGAACAGTGAGCGCGCTGCGCAGGCGATTACTGAGAATCCCTTGCCAGGCTACCGATAGAAGCTCGAGCACATTCATCAGCGGAATCCACGTCCCATGCCTCTGCCACCGCCGCCGCCACCGCCACCCATGAAGCCGCCGCCGCGACGCCCTTCGAATCCTTCTTTGTTCATCTGGTCTCTAGAGAGACCTTCGAAAACCTCCTCGTTTTCCTTGAGTCCTTCGAGAATGATAATGTCCCTTCCAAGAGTCTGACCGGTCTTCACGGGCTTGAAGTCGGGCTCGCCACCTTCTCCTGGAACATAGACGCCTGTCTTGCCGCGGCGCGTCACTACGCAAACTGTCGGAATTGTTATGGCATCATCTACGGTGCCTACGATGAATTTTGCGCTAACGTTCATACCCGACAAAAGCTCATTTTTCTGATTGTCCGTGAGATCTGCATGCACTTCGAAAGTCGTGACGTTCTGCGTGACTATTGCGGCGGGAGCAATTTGAGTGACTCGGCCTTTGAAAGTTCGATCCGGATATGCGGTTGCAGTGATCTCGACTGGTAGACCGATTGTGATTTTAGGAATGTTTGATTCCGCTACTTGCGCCACGAGCTCGAGCTTCCCTGATAGAGCGACTATAGAACTCGAAGTGGCTGATGTGGTGGCAGCCGAGGTAGTCGGCGTGACGATGGCGCCGGCATCGGTATACTTCTGCGTGATCACGCCGCTGAACGGCGCACGAATGATGGTGTCGTTGAGCAGACTTTGCGAATACTGAAGCTGGCCTTTTGATTGCTCTGAATTATGTCTGGCTGCCTGGACCTCCTCCTGTCGGAATCCGGAATGCATCAAGTTGTACTGCTCTTTGATGACCTGTAGCTCGGCCTGGGTTTGCTCCATCGCCTGCAAGGCTTGCTCGCGCTCGCGCTCTGCCGCCTCGAGTTGGGAGCGGGTGATCATGGCGGCGGTCTCAGCGTCAATCTTGGCTTGTTCCGACACGGCGCCTTGAACAGCCAGCAGTCCCTGACGTTTTGCATAGGATTCATCTCTTGTGAGCTGGGCTTTCAATGCTTCTTGTTGGGCCTGCAGTCGGCTGATCCCTTCTCGTGCCTGCAGAACCGCCCTTTCCGCTTTGAGCTGTTGGTATCGGGCGGCGGCGACCTCCTGTGGGCGGTTACCGTGCGACATTTTGTCGGCAGTGGCCAAACTGGCGAGGTAAGCGCCCTTCGCTGACTCGACCTGGCCCCTGAGATTGCTGTCGTCCATGACGGCAATTACCTGACCAGCCTTCACATAGTCGCCCTGTTTGACGAAGAGCTCCTTGAGCAATCCGGATTGTTTTGGACTGAGCTTTACTTCTCGGACCGGTTTTATCAAGCCGGTAGCAATTACGGAAAGCTTGGCAGGACCGCGCTTCACGATGACGACGTTCTTCTTGAGCTCCTTCACCTTAGTGGCATTTTCCGATTGCTGGTGATAGAAAAACGCGCCTGCAGCTGCTGCCAATAAAACGACCACCATGATGACGATACGAACATTTGTGGTTCGCGATTTCAGTGTAGAGGTCTGTGTAAGCGTTTTTTGCTGCATTTGAACATCAAAAGCATAAATATGATTGGGCTTCTAGGCGAAAAATAACCGTGTAGGCAATAATGACGGGAAGTTCGGGTTGTTGTTCCTCACTAGTAGGTTTTGGGTGGTTGCTGATTGAGACCGATCGGCTGCGGATACTCGGAAGTCAGGGAAGCAATAGATATTTGCCCAGTATCCCGAAGCAACTGTGCCTGAGAGACGTTGAAATTAATGATCGCTTGAGCATGGTTGGTTAGTGCTGTGACGTAGTCCCTTTGAGCCTGAATCAATTCGAGGTTAATGCCCTGTCCGTACGTTACCCTCAAATTGGCGAGGCGGAGCTGTTCGGCGGAGGATACAAGAGCCTCTGCTGCTACTTCGACTTGTTCTTTAGCGGTCAGCATATTCAGGTAGGAAGCCCGTACTCCCTGTACTACTGTAAGATACTGATCGTTGGACTGCAATAGTGCTTGTCGGGACAGGGCGCGAGCAGCCAGGGTGTTGCCCAGATCTGGAATACCCATCGATGCCAGAGTCCAGCTCAGATCAAAGCCGGCGCTTACAGAACGACCACCAGAGCCGCTTACACCGATGCCACCACCACCGCCACCAGTCGGAATGATTACGGTGGAGCCTCCGAGACCGGCACTGCCGCCGCCACCGCTTCTGCTGCTTTCCGATTTTGTCACGGAGGTGAAAAACTGGAAGGTCGGATAGAGATTCGCCTGCGCGACCTGAACGTTTCTGTTCGCAGCCAATCTCAGGTCATTGTATTGTTTGAGCTCAGGTCGGTTCTTGAAAGTAATTGCCAGAAGCTCGTTGATTCCTGTCTGGGGGTTGACCAGGCGCAGCTCTCGAACAGTTGCCTCTTCCGGTATGAAGTTGATTGCCATACTGGTGTTGATGACTCTGGCAAGCTCGAGAGCGGACTGGCGGACCAGTACCTGTTGCTGCAGCAGCGCCTGTTTGTCGAGAGCCAGTTGGGTTCGTGATTGATAGACGGCAAAATTGGTTCCCACGCCTGCTTCTTTGAGTTGTTCGTTAAGTTTGAGCTGTGAGCGCGACAACTCCACCGATCGAACGCGGATCTGCAATAGCGTTTGATTGAGCAAGAGATTGAAATATCCTCTGTAAGCCGTCAAGAGAGCGTCGTTTACCGAGGCATAGTAGGCATTCTTGAAGGCTCTGGCTGTGTAATAGTTAGACAGGGCGCCATAGAGCACGCGTCCGCCCTGATACACCGGATAGCGGAGCGTCGCCGATGTCGTGAAGATTGTGTTGGTTGTTGAACCTTGATTCTCGACCTGCTGCCCGCGATAGGTCAGAGTAAAGTCCGGAGCGAATCTGCCTAGCGAGCCAAGGTAGGTGTAGCGCCGCGAATCATAGGCTGCCTGACTGATTCGAATTGGAAGATTGTTTTCCAAGGCGATGTGCAAAACCTTTTTCAACGAGATAGCCTCGTTAAAGGTTGCCTCCAGTCGTATCGGCGGCAGTCGACCTCCGCCTATGGGAAGAAGCTCGGACGAGGGAACCGGCATCAGTTGAACCGTTTCCGACTCCTTTCGTTGTTTGGGAGTGAGCGTGGGATCGGATGTACTCGAAGAATAAGGCGTTACATCATCAGGCTCCGGATAGAGTTGATCCAGTGTAGATGATGGCGATGGGGTAGGTTGTGGCTGAGTCGGGTCGGGAAGGACAGGCAGATCGCCGTCGGATGGCTGGTCGGCGGCAGGCGGTCTATTCGGAGTGCTGTCCGGCGTGCTGAGTTGTTGGCTTTGAGTGCTTGCGCCGTCCTTGCTCCTTTGGGGTCCGGGCTCTGTGGGGACCGGCAACCGGGGACGGAGTTGATTGGTGCCGTCCCTTTCCTGCGCCGGTTTAGCCTGAGCCCATCCGCTATCCGGAATGGTGAGACAGATGAAAAATATAAGTAGTAGGAACTTCTTTTGATCTGCCATGACTCTAATGTTGGGACACGCACCGAAGGTGGTTTTCAAGTAATTGCTGTCAGGCTTCACGCTTGAGGCCAATAATCATACACGCAAGTGGCTTGATGAGCGGTAAAACAACTCTAGTCTAACGACGATGATGAGTGGATCGAACTGATTGTGGCAGTTGGCACTTCACTGCTAACTTTGTCGTCTTCGATAAAACCATGAATCGGCGCAGCTGTAGGCGTGATCGCTTCAGCCTGTGGTTCCAAATCGACATTGACTTCAGAGCCGATCGGTAAATCGGGTTGAGCTTCCGGAATTGTCGCTTTCTCCAACCAGCTCGTACTTGCCGGCAAAGTAAATGCACCAACCTTTTTCAGCGGTTTAAGTCCTGAATCCAGAGTGATTATGCTGAGATCGTCTGAGGATTCTTGCTGCCAAAATCCGATCGGAGCGCCTGGATCGGTCTTCTGTTTTTTCTTGTCGTCGCCATCCTCCGGCTTACCAGAGCCGTCTTTTGGCGTGGTGTTGGTCTCCGGCTCGGCGTTCTTCTTGTTGCGTTGACGCTTTTGTTTTGGCTCCTGCGGCTGGTAGTGCTGCTTGAGCATCTGCATGGTGCCCAATAGGGAGGGCTTGTAGGCGCTCATGCGCAAGCCGAAATACATACGGAAGTCCATTCCGGATAGTCCTGGAGTGTCGCGACCGGCCATGTTATAGACTGGCTCAGCCCTGGCGAAAGCCTGGAAACCGGGAACTTTCTCGAGCACCTGTCTGGCAATTTCGAAATCGAGAATCCAGGATCCGCTGTTGAAGTTGATTCGCGACTGTGAAAAACCTTTTTGAAAGGTATTAAGCATGGTGGCATTAGCCGAAAACGACCATCTGCCTTTCTGAGTGGCAACACCCCATGTCCAGAACGGAGTAATGTTGCGGTTGGGCAGCTCGATAAATTCTGTGGAGCGAAGCTGGAGCAGCGAGTTGAAATAGGCAACCCATCCTGGTTTTGGATAGTACGTAAGGGTAAGACTGGGAAGGTAGTCGAAGACTGGCACCGCGTTTAGTTGCCAGAGTTCACGAGCAGTGAACTGAAGTTCGTAGCTGAATTTTTGCCCGATTGGTCTTGAGTGCTCAATTCCGAGACCGGCTTGGTTGATGGTGGTATTCAGCACATTGTTCTTGAATAGTTTGTCTCGAAGGCAGAAATAGTTGGCGAACAGGCGAGTATTCGGCGTCAACGACCACCCGGCCGTGACGTTGGGCGTGACTCTGTATACGACGTCTTCGGCGCTGGCGTTTTGTACCAACTGCGCCACCGCGAGCTGTCCTTCAGCGTCGAGTTCACCGACGCCATCGGGAGCGAATTTCCTGAGAATAGTTCGTTTTGTTGGAAACTGAAAAACGTTGGTCTCGATACGGAACGACGTCTCTGTCGTGGCGCTGAAATAAAAGCGCGCCGGCAGCTTCTGCCACAATCTGAGCTTCAGGCTCTCTCCAAGCGCTTGCCGCTCGGAAGGCAGAGGCAAGGGGACGACGTCCGTCGGTAGTACGGTGCTTGGTCTGCTGCCCCCAAGCGCATCCTGCGCCAAAGCCGGCTGAAGATATGCCAGCAATCCAGCCATTACGGAAATGGCGATTTTCTTGGTTGTAGAAGGTTGCCTGATCGAGTGTTTCATTCGACGTTGAAGTGAAAATCCCTGAGTGAGTCAGGATCGAATGGTAATAGAGATTCTAGTAAGTTGGAAAAATATGAACAACCAATCGTCTTGCGTAGCGAGTCGGTCGATATTCGTATCTGGTTTCCTTCCCCATTCCTTGCAAATGCAGTGTAGCACCACATATCGTACCGAGATTATACACAGTCAGGCGACCAGCTCTTCGCATGAGACACAGGTTTTTACACAGTTAAAGAAATTATGTATGTCAAGTGGCGCTGCAAATGGTGGCTATTGTGACCTCACGGAGAGTGGATCGCTAAGAGCCGCCTTGATTTTGAGTTTATGCTAACGCATTATTGATCTTTTATATAAGACATAGCTTTCAATCGTCGTAGTTTCCATTGAGGATGTGGGGCTTGTATGTGGTGCGTCATCATCAAGGCAACACCTCTTGACGATATGTCTCTTGAAAACTTTTCTAAACTCCGAATGTAGACTATTCTTGAGCCTCATGATATCGTCTTTGGGCGGTTTGAATTTGAGCGTATAACTGAATGCTCGAAATCGTTGCTGTGCAACAAGTCACCGGTCAGTGAACTCTACGACTACGAATTGTTGGCAATATCGCCGTTGTTATCGTGGTCTTTTTCTAGAGGAATATGTGGAATGAATAGCGAGAGATTCAACAGCAAGGTATCAAAATACACGTTGGCTGCACTCCTGGCAGGATCCATCCTGCTGATTGGTGGAGAAGCATTTGCAAACAATGGCTCATTTCGCGAATTCAAAGCGATGAACCCTGGAATCGATAAAGGTACACTGCGCCAGATCTGGAATGGTAGCACCGGCGGTGACGGTATCGGATTTGGTGTCGTGCCTGCACAGGGAAGCGTCTCCCCTCGCATCGTTGCCCCGCCTGGCCCGCAAGACCCGGTTACGCGCGGCAGTATCGTGCCGGATAACTTCCGGGACTTTAAAGAAATGAACCCCGGTATCGATAATGGCACGCTAAGGCAGATTTTCAATGGCGGGCGACCAGCTCCTGCCGGAACGATCGGTATTGGACTGATCAATGCTCCGCCGAGTACCCTGGTTGATACGAGCACCCAGATTACACTGGCTGAGTTCAAGGAGCTCAACCCTGGTCTGGATCGCAAGACTGTCAAACAAATGTACCGTCACCTCAAGTCCGGCGATGGTGGAATCACCATTGGTATCATTCCGACCAGCGGTCGCTTTTCGAATCCGCATACTGATCCAGCGATCACCAGTCTCAACTCCTTCGGTACGCTCAATCTGAGTTCCGGCAAATAGCACGACCACTGGTCGGGAGAAATCAATCTAGAGGCTTGCCTGCGGGCAAGCCTCTTTAGTTGCAATTCCATGAAAAGACGCCGGGTAAGAATCCAGGGGCATTTTGTCGCAATGTTGATCGGAAAATGACACCCGCATCCGCACGTGATTGGAACTCGAGATGCTATTGAGAGCTATCATCTTGCTGCAGTTGCCCTTTCTTGAGCCAATCGGCCATATCTTCAATTACAGTCTTATCCACATTGCCTGGAGTCGAGTACTCAGCTGGTGTGCAGAGCCCCTTACCTGCAATCATCAGGTGGTTGAGGTGGGGATAGACTTTGAATCGAGTGGATCCTGATTTGTCTGCAAGCGCAGTCTTCCATCGGGACAGATCACCATCGGCGGTGACCTGATAATCGCGTCCTCCTTGAAGGAAAAGAAGCGGTCGATCGACCTCCTTAATCTCGACAAGTGGATCATGATCGCGCAAATCCAGCCAATAGATTGGTCCTGTGCCAAAAATCACCGTATCTGTCTGACGGTCGCTTGCGCTCAACGCTTTTACCCTTGCAATTTGACCCTTCAAGGCGGTCAATCCTTTCTGAATCTCGGCCGCATTCGGGCCTCCAAGACCGGCTAGGTATTCGGCCTGGCGAAGCATCTCATCTTCCATATGCCCGTTGGCGCCGTTGAGCGAGATAAATCCGGCGGCTGTTTTTGAGGCCCTTGCGATTCTAGGTATCAGCGTGCCTCCCAGGCTGTGACCCGCTATGAAAACTTTGGATCTGTCGATGTGTGGTGAGTGCGCTAGCAAATCGATAGCTGCTACGCTATCGTCGACTGTTTCCTCTTTGACCGTGATGGTCCGTAAGAGATCGCGAGTAAAGAGGTCGGCATGCTGCTTTGTGCGTTTTTCGTAACGCAGAACCGCGACCCCTCGAGACGCAAGACCGTGTGCAATGTCTTTGAACATCTTGTTGGGCCCGAGTGATTCGTCCATATCCTGAGGACCGGTTCCATGAACCAGTACGACCGCAGGAAACGGTCCCTGACCGCGAGGAATCGACAGCAATCCGCGCAATCGCCAAGTGCCTTTGCCGATTTCTACCTTTTGTTCGGAATAGCTATTTGGTTTTACATATGGTGCTTCTTTCCAGGCACCCTGGTGGGGCAAGAAGAAAAAGCCTGTCACCTTGTTGGTTCCTGAAAATACAATTTTGAGATCGATCATGTGCGTGCCGAACATGACAGGCATAAGCACTATGGTGTGTGGCATAACCTTCTCAACGGTTGGTTGCAGTCGTCGCTGGTACTTGCCGTACTGCATTGCCAGTCCATGCCAGGCCAGCTCGAGCTTTGGTGCCGGCAAGGAAGGCTTGATTGAGCTGTCTAGAAGATTGTAGGCACCCTCAAAATCGTCGTCGGCTAGCTTGTCGACATAACTGTTGGCCGTATTGATCAATGATGTGGCATCGTGAGATTTTTTCCCAGCTGCGGGAATTTTTGAATGCCTTCTTACATTAGCTGCAAGCGCGGGTAGAGTGGCAATGGTCAGGATTGCCAGCACGCTGGCCAAGGATTTATGAGCGCGCACGCCTCCAAACCTCCCGTCACTACAAGTATCACAGGGTACTCTGTTGTAGCCGGTTTGCCAACAAAGAATATTATCTGTGACAATATCGATCGGTAGGATTGATTGAAAGGGTCAACCAGGTACCTGCGAAGAGGACTGAAGCAACCAGGAGTCCAGCCCAAGTGGTTTTTAAGAATGAGAAGATCCAGAGGAAGAAGTAGGTTGTCGTGGTGGGATACTCGCACCACGAAAACAACGCGACGCCGAGTGGGATCGAAACGATCAAACCCAGCGTTTCGCCATCGAACGTGATTCTATGCCGCCGTCTCATGTTGTAGATGCTGTGAATTGGCGTCTCAGGTCTGATACCTTTCAGGTAGTATGGGGTTGTCTCTCTTATCTCTATTGCTTTCGGCTTGGCTTTAGCCTTCGGTTGACCGTGCCATCTTCGAAAGGAATCGAAGCTGTCGCCAGTAGTATTGCCTTGACACGATCTTTGTGAGTGGTAGGAGTTTTTCATAGTGTTTCGACAGTAAATCAGGAATGCCAAACTAGACCTGCACGACGAATCTAGCTCCGCTGCGGTCATTTAATCGAATCGATAATGCTAATTTAGCACCTTGATCTTGGCAACCGCTCTTGTTTAACAATCGTTTTGCTTTTGATTGAATTCCATATCGCAGCCCACTGGCAAACATTCTCAAATGGCTGGGTTCGTTGCTATTTCCAGTAGGCATGTAAACTAGAATCGTGCAGTCTCAACCTTATAATTGCTGCTTCAAAGCAAGGCTCTTTCTCGAGATTTGTCGAGGGGTATTGACGATATTTCAAATTCCGGGATGATGGTCACATAAGATTGAATGAAGAATAAGGTGGTTGCAATGTCCGATGGGCAGCCGGAAAACGCTCAAGCCATCGAGCAATCAAAAGGCACTCCCTGGGCAAAGCAAGCGCTCAACCCGTCTCTTGCTTCGGTCGGGAAAAATGCGATGCTGTTAACAGTGGCAGCCTCGATTCCGATTGGCGCTTTCGGCTTTTTTCTTGCGTCGTTCTTCGGTCTGACCGGCATCGGGTTGATCGCGTCTCTGGCGCTTGTCGCGGGCTGGGTCTCTTATCGC
>CAZISK010000162.1:0-11541 GCA_964541355.1 uncultured Candidatus Obscuribacterales bacterium | reverse complement strand
CCCAGGGCGGTTATCTATGAATTTCAACGACGGATAGGACAGTCTCACCCGAGTTCCGAGTTCCATCTCTGTACTACAGAGCTGAGTAGGATGGGATCGATCAAACATTTCCGGCAGCCCTTTGCTGTAGAAGGACAGGATCTTGGTCTGAGACGGATAAACGTGACCCATAATGTCGGAGCCTGCCGGCGGGGTTATGGACAGTCAAACAAATCCCTTTGTTTGACTGTCTTATAGATTTGTTTTCGGTAAAGTGGCAGCCTGCCCGCTTTGGTTACCGCTCGGCCTTAAATCCGCATGGACGGTCGACGGCGGCTAGCGCGAGAGTTAATGGTCTGGAGGCCCAGAGTAAATGAACTCGGACTTGAGCTCCAACACGTCGCCAGCCTTCACCTCTAGCACCTTTACGTAGTACCAGTGGGGTGGTCCGAACGAATGAATGATGTACCGGCCGGGCCGCAGGTAAAATTCAAAGCGACCGTTGTCTGCGATCTCCTGCCGAGCTACTTCGCGGATGTTCTGAAGCGCGGAACGATTGGACGGGTCGACATTCACTCCATGAATATCCCGAACAATCATGGTGTAGCCCCTCATCACTCGTCCCACGTTATCGAGCGCCACCCCCCGGACGACGGACATAGCGACACTGCCGGCCGGTCCCCGGCTATCGTCGTTTTGAGTGCTGGGCGCGAAGATGCATATGCAGACGATTGCCAAGATACCAACGACGGGGATCAAGTACTGCAAAAGCCGATTGTTGTCCTGACGCATGGCTGACTTCCTCTGTGATGTGAGTGTTCGAAGATCTGAAATTGAAGTTACGCGGATGCAGACAGCGCCTTCTCCTCGGTAAACAATCGTCGGAGATTCTGCTAACTGTTTGAACCCGTTTGCACTAGCCAGCGGTGCTGACGCTAGCTCCACGTGCTGAACAGCGAGATAGGACCCATACGGATTTGGAGTCCGAGCAGGGTCAGACCGAGGTATCGGGGCGGTGAGCAGCACCGCCCCGACCTCCCAGGAAAAACGAACCACAGCAACCAGCCATTCGCGAGATTGGTGATGCTCCGAGCTGTGGACGCGACTTGTTGCGGTCATAGCTGCTGGCTGTGGATACGTCGAAGGGGCGGGTGCAATCTAGTCAGTAGACCTCCAAGGGATGGTAGTGCTGGAGGCCTTCATTAGTAGTAACAACCAACACGAACATGTCGACGAGGCGGCCCCGCTGGGTGAGCTGCATATAGATATCGCTCAGACGCACCGGTAGCTCGCCAAGCGCAGGCGGCTCCAGCGCGACATCCAGCGCGACAGGACATCTTGACCGCGACCCCCGTGCATTCAGTCGCTTGCCGATCTTTTTCGCCATGACTGTGGGTCTCCGTTGGAGTGTTTCCTCGGAGACGACTTGCATGGTCCCATGCTGTCGCCTCAAGAGGGCAGAATCGAGTGTTTGGATGTATTCGCGCAGCTTACGTCACCCAAGACTGCTTGCTGCGTCTTGAGTGGAAATCCTATGTCTCTTGAGTTCTTTGATCTGGGAATCGGTCTGCTTGATCTCCCCTCGGAGTGCGTGGATTTTGGATATGAGTGTTCCCGCCCAGGTTGCCACGCCGACCAATGCGAGAAGGATTCCGACGTCTCTGACGAGCATCTGCATCTCCTTTTTCGATTGTGAGAGCTGATGGCTTTGATTCGAGAGCTGCATCAATCGCCCGCCCTGAAGTCGCTGGAGAACTGCCGGACCGTCTTATACGCCGTGAGGCTGAAGAAGTTCTGCATGAGTGCCACCAGTGCTCGAACACCTGCATACAGGTACAGGGGTAAGAACACTACAATGGCCGTTGCGTGGCTGTTGGTTTCCTTTGGACCAATCCCTAACACCAGGAGGAGCAAGAGAAGCATCATCACGATGATGGCCACTAAAATGGTTCGCTCGGCGAAGAGATGTACCCGCGAGAAGCCGGCCTTGGCCAATCTCCGTTCGACCGTCATTGTAACGGTCCCGCCGTTATAGGCGAAGCGAGCGATTGCTTCCACACCTTTTGCGACTGGACATCCCATGATGTATTCGGACGGCGACGTCACCGTCACGATTGCAGATGCACCGGGTTCGAGCTTGAGAAGCCGTTTACAACATGCAACCTTGTTGGTGACCGGGTCTCTCCTGGGTGCGTATCCGCGGACTACCTCGAATCGGTTGCTGTCGCAGGTGCTGTCGTTGTCAGCATCGACCAGGAGAAGCACCGCCGTATCGGAAGACTCGTCCGGTGCGACGATCTCGGTCTCTTGCGAGCTGACTTTGAGACCGCATTCCCAGAGAATCATCGTTCTGTCCTCGGAATTAACATAGACCTTGTGCAGGTCTGTATGGACTGCCTGATGGACTCTCATGCTGTTGGTATTGTCGAGTGCGACCCTTATGCTGTGGGCGTCGCGATAGAACGGGAGTTCGATGCCACGGGTGATGTAGCACCCGCCTTGTTCGAGCGTGGCTGTCATACATTTCATCGCAGTTCCTCTCTGTTCTTGATGAGATGCCGTCAATAACGAATGATTGCGGGGCTCCCAGGGTGGAAGTTGCTAATTCCAACTCAGGGAAGTCGTTATCTATCGACCAGCAGCCTACTAGCACGGCTATAGATCACTAGCAATGGGAAGTAGATCGTCTCTTGACTATCGAGTGCGACAGCTCTTCTGTGTGGGGATCGACGACAAGGCAATGCTTATTTCTTCGCCCCGAGGGTTGCACAAATTGCTCGGAACTGGGATATCGAGATTTCTTGTATAGAGTCAGCTCGGGCGGCTAGTGAATGGCGTTGCCACTTTTTTCGCTTCGACTAGAAAGACCACTGGTTTGTTGGTGCTTCGCTCCGGCTGGACAGTTATGGTGATTCATTGGATGGTACCGTGTTGAATGTGAGCAGTCCAGAATCTTGTGTCCCTCGAGAGAAGTTTTTTGACCAAGGGATCTCAATTTTGTTAGTACGCATGTTTTCTCTGATATTACCTTTTGAATCGTTTGTGCTCTTCTTGCGCTCGTTTTCGTCATACCTCCTGGCACGGAGACTTCGATGCGTCCTTCCGTTAGTGATACCAATCGGCACATCGCCGGTAGGTATGGATCAAAAATCGTAAATGTTCATTCGCAGACGGTTGGTCGCCAGCGCTTCTTGGAACAACTACTGAGTGAGCGAGGTTCGCAAAACGGCTGAAATAGCCTGGCTTAAAACGTCCACCCGTGACGATTTACCAAAAATCAAAGGTTTGTTGATCAAGAAAGCAATTTTGTTCTGTCTGGCTCACTACGCCCGTGATCTAGAGCCGATGAGGCTTATGTTTGGTGTTTAAGTCAGGACACTGTGAAGAAAACAGTAGAAGGACGCTGTGAGATACTTCAATCGAATTTATTTGCGCACCTGACGTCTCAAACTTTATTCAAACGTGTATTTCATGATTTGTCTCCAAAGCATCTTACTTGTCTATTTGAAACAAACGACGTTCACGAACGGGCTCTGAAGCCAAATCGGTCCAATTCGTGACACGCAAAATGTTAACGATATCAAAATAACAAAGCGCACACAGCCAGAGCACCGAAAAATCTTTTGTTCTCGCTAGACTTGTTCCATCAAAGCAGCGATATCGCCACCCTAGATAAACACTCATCAGTCCTGGAGTTACAGCGAGTCAGTCGGAAGAAATACAATCGTTGCTTTTCTGCTCAAAAAATCATACGTTAATTTTACGCATCCAATCGTAACGACGGTGGAGTTTCCTCCAACAACGAACCTACCAACGGGACAAGAGAAATCGACGGATAGTTTCGGCTATCTGGCATTGACGCACCACTTTCGCTGCGTCAACCTCCACCACTCACTTTCAGTGAAGGAGCAATAAGTTGGTTCATTCCTTTATTTTCGTGATGATGTTCAGCATCTGCGGTGTGGTGCTTGGGATCATCATCAAAAGTGGTCCCGTCGCGTCGAAGGGCGTGTCGATTACGCCGACGGAGCTTCGGCTCTTGGATGGGCTTAGCCACTGGCTCAATCACATCGGAAGTGTCATTGACGACATCCCCTCACAGGGCCGCAGCTACATCGACAGCACGGGGATCACGTCGAGCGGAGCGGCAGACTCCGCCAGTTGCGCCCGGACCTGAAGTTTGACAGCCGTTGAGTTTGAATGCCTGACCACATCAAACGATAGCGATCAGCCCGTTCCTCTCTCTCTCTCTCTCTCTCTCTTTCAGAAAGGAGACTCAGATGAAAAACGTTCTTGCCTTCGCTATCGCCACTGTTTTTGTTGCTCCCATCGCTTGGGCTGTCTACACGATAGTCCTGACATGGCAGCAGGAGTCACGGCTGGAGCGGCTCTGCACTGAGGCGGAGCGGCTGAAGCTCTCAGTCTCGGATGAACAGTCGCTCATCAAAGCGGACAAGCTGGCCTCGAGTGCCATGCAGCTGTTCAAGGACTCGAACAATTCGTCACCACGATCAGCCGTCGCTGCCCTGCGCGCAGCTGAGGTGCAAGACAGCGCGCGCTGCCTGTTAGCCTTCATCGAACTCGGACGCGCCCTCAAGCAAGATGACGCAGACGAGGTGCGCAAGGTCCTCACTAGGCAGGTGAAAGAGATCGCATACTTCGACGCGAATGTTCGGTACTACAGGGAAATTGCTAATCCCTCGGCTGTTTTTGGGACGGATTGCTGCCGACTCAACCAGAACTTCCCAGGCCACTTGGGAAGTTCTACCATCCGGTCCAGGCGCTCTGAGTCACCGTACGAGGAGTCCTTCAAGAGTCTTCTGGAATACTTTTACGAGGCCGGTATTCCAGGCGTCAAGCGTTGCTTAGAGCAGCGCGGTCTCAGCCATCTGGTTCGGTAAGTACTCTGCCGAACCAGATGGCAGCGGTCGTGGCATAGGCTGTCAAATGCTCGATCTACCCGACTCCAGTTCTGCCTGTGTCGCGACATGCACAGAAAAAACAGTCCACTTACCGGCGAGTGCCGAGGAAGAAACCGCTCTACTCAGCGGCTTCTTCCTCGCACTGGTACCGACCAACCTGCCCTGACTTCCGTTGGGATATGCACACAGGCGACCAAGAAGTCCGTGACCTCTTCACGAGTTAGTAAGTAATTTAAATACTGGGTGTAGTAGTAGGCTTGGGTTTGTGTATTTGTGTAAGTGTGGACGTGATGAATCAGCTGTTCCAGCCGCTTTGTGAATATTGTCCGCGTAGCAGTAGATCACATGTAGCCGTGGTGCACCAGAGTACGTCCCCAGATGAATACTTGCCTTGCCAAGGATAGTGATAAGATACTCCCCCCAGAGACCGGAAGGCAAGCGACGCTCAGGCCGCTCTCGCCTTCCGGTCTCGCTGATTATAGTGTGCCGTCATAGGATTCACTTATGTCGACAACAGCCAATCACGCGCTGAAGTCGAACATCTGACCTTGCTCGACGAAGCCGGCGAAGCCATCAGCCTTCGCATTCGGCAGAGGCGTGTCGTAGTAGTGGTAGAGCCACATCCGCGACCTCAGGTTGGGCGGAAGCGTCTTCATGTCCTCGTAGTGCGCATGCACGCCGGTTTTGAACCCGGGCGTGGTCTCGCAATCGTGGAAGATGATATCCGCCGCGTTGTAGAAGGTCTGGATCGAGGACGGCGAGAACTGTGTGTCCGTCGTCAGGAAGATCTTCTTCCCATTCGGCGCAGTCCAGAACAGACCGAACGACGGCACGATCTCGGCGTCGTCGACATAGTGAACGGTTTGCACCGTTTTGAACGAGACACCGTTGAATTCGAACGGCTTGTTCTTCGGACAGCTCTTCAAGTTGAAGTACGAGCGCAGCCCGGCCCTGATGTTCGTCAGGCAACAGCCGGCTTTGAGCATGTCCCACAGCCCTTTCTGGAGCGAGCTGCGTATGAACAGGTCGAGTTTGCGCTTCGCCCCGGAGGCATCCGTGAAGGTGGGGTCGAAGTAGGTCTTGAGACAGAGCCATTCCATCCCACCGGCGTGGTCCGCATGCAGGTGGCTGATGTAGACCGCGTCCAGATCCTTGTGGGTCCAGCCCAGGTCGTTCATGGCATGGCGCGCGTCGCTACCGCAGTCGATCAGCATGCGCTTGTCGCCGACCTGCAGGACCATGTTGCTGTTGTAGTATTTGGTGGTGAACGCGCCGCCCACACCGATGAACGTCAGTTTCATGTTCATGATGAATATCCTTCCTGTAGCAGCGAAGGCGCTGCCAATCCGAGTGCCGCACGTCCACCAGGTGGCGGTATGTACGGCACAGACTTTGGGAACAGCCCGCCGCCCGTGAAGAGCGGCTGCTGTTGAGTGAGTGGAGGTTCGTATCGGCGCCTTTCGAGCGCCTCTACACGCAAGCAGTCTATCGGCGATCGCCAGACGAGGCGCTCACCAACTGGACGAGCATCAACTGCTTCGTCGTGTGTGTCACGGTCGCCGAGTGAGTGGCGCAGAGAAATCGCATCTTGCTGACCGGCAAGGTGGGGCCAGTCGGCGCCCCACCTTGCCGCCGTCTTCTAGATCACATTAGCAAACCAGCCAGAGCTGCCGTGAGCCAGGAGGCAAGCGTCGCGGCGATTAGGGCCTTGATGCCCAACCGCGAGATATCGCCCTGACGCTCTGGTGCCATACGACTGAGTCCGCCGATGTTGATGCCGATCGATCCCAGATTGGCGAAGCCGCACAGGGCGATCGTAGTGATCATCTGGGTCCGCATGGAGAGCGCACCTTCGCCGGTGGACATCTTGGCGAGATCCATGTAGGCGATGAACTCGTTGAGAACAGTCTTCGTGCCGAGCAATGGTCCGACGCGTGTGGCCTCGTCCCATGGAATTCCGGTCAGCCATGCTACCGGTGTGAAGAGCACCCCGAAGATGTCTTGAATCCTGAAGGATACTCCGCACAAGCCGAGCATGATGATCGCTGTCACGATGCCGAAAGCGACGGACGGCCACACCGTGGCGGGTGCCAACTTAGCCAGACGTGGTGCACGACCTGTCTTAGGGAGCAGCCAAAGTCCGAACAACGCGATGGCACCGACGAGGGTGAATGGCAGAAGCTTCGGGTGTGTCAGCAGCGCGGCGATCAGGTAGTTAGCGAGCGCTACCAGACCGATGAAGAAGATGAGCTGAGCCATTACGTTCGCTGCCACCTTCAGTCCTTGCCAGGCGCCCTCAGCCCCGGCTTCGATCCAGTTGGCGGAGGTACGTTCGTCGGTGAGCTCCGTCTCTCGCGTGAGTGCTTCCGGATCCGTCTCTGGGTACATGATCTTGGCGACGACCAGAGCCGACGGCGCCGTCATGAACGATGCCATCAGAAGCCAGGTCGGGTTGATTCCCAGACCGATGTAGGCCACGAGAGCGCTACCGGATATGGTGGCCATCGCCGCCGCCATGATTCCCAGAAGCTCAGACGGGGAGAGCTTTCCGATGTAGTTGCGGATGAGAAGCTGCGACTCTACCTGTCCGAGAAAGATCTCGGCGCCTGTCGAGAGCGCTTCGGCTCCACTCACGCCCATCGACTTTCGCAGTGCGAAGGCGAGCACTTTCACCACACTCTGCAGAACGCCGATGTGGAAAGCGATACCTGTCAATCCGCCTACGAAGATAATCGACGCCGAAATCACGAATGCGAACACGAATTTGCTTCGTGCGAACTCTTCGCCCAGTACGAATGCAAGCCCGTCCTTGGCACAGTCGAGCAGGCCTTGTATGCCCTGTCCTACGCTGTCGAAGATGTCGCGTACGAACGGAACATGCAAGATCAGGAACGCAAACAGTAGCTGAATGCCAATACCAGTCGCGACCAGGCGCCAGTTGATGGCACGCCTGTCTTTCGACATGAGGATCGCCAATCCGAGAAATACGGCGATCCCGAGAAGAGCGACAAGTTTGTCCATTTGGTCTCCTCCAAAGAGGGCCTGAGCGTTGGCTGTACCAAGACCAGGCAGATGAAAGAGCGAGAAAGCGGTCCGACCGAAGGTGCGGATGACAGCAGCTTTTTCGCGCGTGAAAACAAACAACAATCCGCACCGCTTCAAGGCGAAGTAATGTGGTGGAGATCGTGCTTGGTTAGCTGTTTAGGGTTCTTTGACCAGTATCAAGATGACAACTGAATAAACGTCTCTTGAGTACCAAACTCCAAATGAGCAAAACAATTAAAGCCTTATTAAAGCTGCGCAAAGTAAGAGAGCAGAACAGGTTTTCGTTGTCAAGGATTGATGAAAATCATGCTTACTGTTTCTTACGCTGCAAGCCCTCGGGCATTGGGTTTCGAGCTTGAAATTCAAGTGAATCTGGTCGCTCAGCTCGGTCGAATTGGCCAAATACAGCACACCATGAGCTTCTCATGAGAATACGTTCAACAACCGGCGTAAAGATGTAAAGACGGGGACAGCTCGCGCTAGCTCCTGTCAACCGGGCTAAGCGAAGGATTCTTGTCGATGCGGCAGCGCCGTCTGTAGTACTGAATGTAGTGGCAGTCTTGCCGTCGCGAAACTTTCATCGCGCCTTAGAAATTATCGCCTCAGGGACTGCGTATACAACTGCAACCTTTCGGGGCAAGAAACTAGTATAGCCAAACTCCAGACCGCCGTTCATCGGTAACAATGCTCTTGATACGAACATCAACGAGAGTGCTCCTCCGCTCGATGACAGACCGTATTTAGAGAATCTCGAGCAACTCGTCTCGCGCTGTCTGGGGAAATGTCCGGAGAAGCGCTTCTCGTCGACTCTGGAGCTCCGTCGACAACTTTGCGCTCTGGTCGGGTGATGGCGTTGGCGGACAACAAAACCAGGTCAACCTGTATCCTAAAACACCATATCAATAGCGCAAGGTTTCGCCTGGCCAACCAAACTTCTCAAGCTGCTCAAACTCTTGATTATCGATTCTAGCTTGCACTAAGTTGAATCAACTTCCTCTTGTGAATCTCGTGAGCGCAAAGCACCAGTCAACGTCACCGTAACAGCCATTCAAGCAATCCGTCTAGCAGGTATGGCTGCCTTCATGAGGCACGAGAGAAGTTAACCTTGAGCCGCTAACGTCGCGGCTCTTCAACCACTGCCAACACTAGGAGATTTTCCCATGCGTGCAATCGCCGCAACCGTTTTCGGAACGCTCATCGCCCTTGGCGCACTGGGCGCCTGGTACTACACCGCGCCCGCGCCGGGCTCAGGCTGGATTCTCTTCGTCGCCTTCGTCGGCTCGCTGGGCGTGATCGGCAACAATTCGCGCCTCCTCCTCTCCGCTCTGTCCTGTCTAGCCATCACCGTGGCGGCCGGCGCAATCTGGTACGTGACTCGCTCGCTGGACCACTCGGGCTGGGTGCTCTGCCTGGCTGTCCTGGGCGGGCTGGGCACTTTCGGACGCTTAAACAAGATCACGATCACCGCCGAGTAGACTCGCCGGTCTAAGAAGGGCTCGGAATCTGAGTCCGAATAGGACATGGAAAAGAAGTCCGAGCTGCAGGAATAATCGCGCCAGCGCTCGAGTTACGACTGATGGGATAATCACGAGCCAGGCGCGAATTAAGCTCGATGAACTGGATGACTGCGCGAAAGAGGACGCCCAGACGGAGGGCGTTCTCTTTCGCTTTTGGACCTTTTTCTGACAGCAGTTACTAATTTTCTTGGTTGTCTTTTGAGTTTTACAAAAAAATTTCTTCAAATAGGCACCAAATACGATACCAGTATCGTCGACTTGACTCCGTCCCGCATCTAGCTCCATTCATGCGTACCGTGCACATGCCGTGGATCTGTTAACAGTTCGGTTTTCGAGTTATAATGACAGATTATTCCAGCTGTTCAATTAGGGGCGGTTGTGTAAGTTTCCGAGATTGTATGAGTCAGTCGGACGGTACCTCTTTGCAGGCGAAAGCAGAAATAACAGCGGCCTTAGATCCGGTGTGTGGAATGAGCGTACATCCGGAAAGTGCTGCAGCCAGAGCGGAGCACGACGGGACAACATTCTATTTTTGCAATCCTCGCTGTAAAGAAAAGTTTCAATCGGACCCCTCTCTGTATCTTCAACAGAAGCCGACCGGCGAGTGTTGTGGTGGTGGCGCCAGTGGTGTCAATGCTGCGCCGAGTGGATATGCGGGCAAGTACACATGCCCGATGCATCCGGAGGTCATAAGCGACAAGTTCGCTTCTTGCCCACTATGCGGAATGGCGCTGGAACCGCTGGAGATCTCGTTGGATTCCAGCAATCTGAAGAATCCGGAGCTCGAGTACATGCGGAAGCGCCTCACAGTCGCTCTTGCGTTGTCGGTGCCGTTGGTTCTGTTGAGCATGTCGGAGATGTCACCCTCTTTCGCTCATTCATGGCTGTCCTCCGGCTATATCGGTTGGGTAGAGTTGGTTCTTGCCACTGGTGTGGTCACATACTGCGGCGCTGTCTTCTTCGAGCGTGGGCTGTCCTCGGTGAAGACCGGCAATCTCAATATGTTTTCGCTCGTCTCAGCCGGCGTTGGGGTGGCTTACTTGTACAGTGTTTTCGCTATGGTGTTTCCATCTCTGCTACCTGCGTCATTCAAAATGGACGACGGTCATCCATATGTTTACTTCGAATCAGCCGCTGTGATCGTTACGCTCGTTCTGCTCGGACAGGTACTGGAGCTAAAGGCGCGCGATGCAACCGGTGGGGCGATCAAAAGTTTGCTGGCGCTCAAGCCTACTACTGCTCATCGTGTAACAAAAGGACAGGAGACGGATGTTTCCGTCGAGGAGCTGAAATCAGGCGATCGCTTAATGGTAAAACCCGGTGAAAAGATCCCGGTCGATGGTATTGTTCTCGAAGGCGATAGCGCAATCGATGAGTCGATGTTGACCGGCGAATCGATGCCGGTGTCGAAGAGTCGAGGCGATGAGGTGGTGGGTGGAACTGTTAATCATAATGGGTCGCTCCTGATTGAGGCCAGCCAGGTTGGCGCTTCGACGAAGCTTGCTCAAATCGTCAAGCTGGTAAATGAGGCTCAGCGAAGCCGGGCACCGATTCAGGCGACTGCTGATAGAGTGGCGGCGGTGTTTGTTCCCTTCGTTCTAACTATCGCCGCTATCACCTTCGCGAGCTGGGCTCTCTTCGGTCCTCAGACGGCCCTCGCGCTGGCATTAGTGAATTCGATTGCGGTATTGATCATTGCCTGTCCCTGCGCACTTGGGCTCGCTACGCCAATGTCTGTGATGGTGGCGGTTGGAAAAGGTGCGCGATCGGGAGTTCTGGTTCGTAATGCCGAAGCACTCCAGCGTTTGGATAAAGTTTCGACTGTAGTGTTCGACAAGACGGGAACGTTGACTCTAGGAAAACCTCAAGTCGTAGACCTTTTGGCTTTCGACGGCTGCACCATCGAGGAGGTCCTTTCTATCGCGTCAGCGGTCGAGCGCTTTAGCGCCCATCCCCTCGCTCACGCTATTATCGAGGAGTCGGCTAAGCGCGGTATATTGCCGGCAGATGTAAGTGAGTTTCAATCGGAGACTGGTCGTGGCGTGGCTGCGACGCTTGCTGAGAAGCCCGTTTTCGTC
>CAZISK010000161.1:0-11543 GCA_964541355.1 uncultured Candidatus Obscuribacterales bacterium | reverse complement strand
ATGCGACAGTTAGTTGAAAATCGGCGTAGCGCTCAGGCGAGCGCCTGTGCCGACGACGAAGAATAAATTCGCTTGTTAGAAAGCTGCCTGTTCTTGCTCAGGCAACGCAGTGGCGGTTGTCGCACCGATTACGGAAGTCAGCCTCGGTTCATCTTTTGAGTTTTTCACCGCCGCTTTCATCGATTGAAAAATAGGCTTGAAGTGGTGGCGGCGCATCTCCGAGTACGTTTTGTCGAATTCCCAGTGGTCAACCAATTGCCGATAAATTCCGATCACAATACCTGTTCGATCGGCGCCCTGGCGGCAGTGTACGAACACTGGTTGCATCTTTTTGTCGACCATAACAGACAGCACCTTGCTCAGATCGCCTCTATCCGGATCGGAAAACCCCATCGGAACATGAACGTAGTTAAGTCCCAGTCTCTTCGCTACTTGCTCTTCCTTTCGTTGTCCGGCGCTGTCCTTGCGGAGATCGAGTACGGTCTTGACGCCCGATTTTGCCAGGATCACCATATTTTTCTCCGATGGTAAGCCACCACGAAGAATACCGTCATTGACCAGGTCGAAATTCGATATAGAATTGCTGGCAAGGGTTGTTTTATTCAAGACTGATAATGGTGGCTCGCCTAAGGTTTGACCCAGTACTGCCGATGGTGTCACTGCCGAGCTGATCAACAGCGCAGTAACTGCTAACAGAGAATGCTTAAACCTGATTAGTGTTTTCAAGTGGTTCTGCCAATCTTTGAAGAAAAGTGAATGTCAACGGAGAAAACGGGCGTAGCGGCGAGACGTCAAGAGGTGAATGCGCAGTGAATTAATGATTCCGTCGATGGTAACACCAAGCAGCCCTCTTTGGAACCATATATGTATTGCGTATGTGAATTAGTTCTTAGACTTTACAGATCAGGGCGACCACCTGATTGCCTCTTCAAAGAGCAATCGTAACAAAACCTGCACTGAGGTCAATCAGCTCGAAACCATATCTGGTGTCATGTTCGCGTCCTGTTGCCTGGATGGTACTACAGGCAGTGCATCGCTTTCAGCCAGAAATACCTTCTCAATTCGTGAGAAGGAGCGATACACAATATCGAGCCTAACCTGGATTTCGCGAAGTTGGCGCAGTGTATTCCACGAATCTTAACGGAAACTTAGTAGACCGTTCTGCGTCTACCTTGAAAATTTCGTTCAAACGAGCTGTTGATCAGGAATCGCCTTAGTTAAGAGCGTGTTTAATTGATCTACCGATTCAGCGCTGTTTATCCGGTTGATTTATGGGGTATATAAATGGTAACAACAAAATGCCCGAAAACACCAATATATACAATAGTTAAGAAATCCTAAATATTGTTAATAGAACGGAACATTTTAGCGCTGAATTTGTCTACTTACCTACATGCACAGTGTTGGGCGATTCCTCCCAAAAGGAGGAGGTGCCGGATAAGTGGAGAATCGCAAAAGAAGGAAAGAAGTTTGCCTTCAGGAGGCTGTATGGGACACCCTAAGAAACTAGAGATCATGGACAAAGGACTGACTGCAATTCAAGCCTATGCTGGCGGCAGATCAGGTTCAAGCAAGCGTTCGAAGGGCGGTAGGAAAGATCGACGCCTCAAGGCTGTCGGTTCGAATTCCTCTAATGACGATGGCTTCATCGGCGATGAACCGTTCGATATAGATCCAGCTGCCGATATTCTCGGCGAAGTCGAACTCACCTACGCTCAAGACGAAGAGGTGGATCCAGAGCAAGCAACTATCCTGTACAAGGCGAGCCCTTCCGGCGTTCCCGACTCGATAAAAAAGTACTTTTCGGAGATCTCACGGCGCCAGCTCCTCAATGCGAAGGACGAGCAAGATCTTGCTAAGCGAGCAAAAGCCGGCGACAAGAAGGCCAGAGCGCTTCTTGTTGAAAGCAATCTGCGACTGGTAGTCAGCGTTGCAAAACGCTATCTCAAGCGGGGAATGGCTCTTCAAGATCTTATTCAGGAAGGCAACGTCGGTCTTTTACGCGCAGTCGATAAATTCGATCCGGATAGAGGCTTCAGATTCTCCACTTACGCAACCTGGTGGATCAAACAAGCGATTACGCGAGCGATTGCAGATAAATCGCGGATGATAAGGCTTCCTGTCCATGTCAACGAGCTGCTCGCCAAGCTCCGAAAAGAGGTGCGTCGCCTGAGCTCCGAGCTCGGTCGCCCACCGACGATTGACGAGCTGGCTTTGGCAACAGCGGTGAAGAAAGACAAGCTGCTCCAGGTTATGGAGACATCACGCGATCTGTTGTCGCTGGATAGCTCGATAGGTACGGGTTTTGACGGCACGCTTGGAGATCTCCTCGAAGATGATGTCTTGCCTGCGCCAGTCGATAGCGCTACGTTGAATCTTTTAAGAGAGGATGTAGATGGTTTATTGACCTGCTTGAGCGACCAGGAAAAATCGGTGATCGAAATGCGCTTTGGACTGAAGGATGGAACTGCAAGGACTCTATCGCAGGCAGGTCAAGTTCTCGGCATAAGCAGAGAGCGGGCTCGCCAGATTGAAGCCAAAGCAATTCGAAAATTGCGCAACAGCAAAGTGACCAACGGACTACGAGCCTACCTCAACTAGCCTGCTAGAATACGTAGCCTGCCTGATTGGCATCCATCATAATGATGCAGTCAAAAGGTGGTTACCTTGGATCAGCCCCCCCGGGATATAGCTAAACGGAAATACTACAAGAGACGCAGCCGACAGGCGCTGCGTTTGCTGAAAGTTCTGCTTAGGGAGTTCCGGGGGTTTTTAATCTGTGCTTGCCTCGGGTTCTCTACATCGGTGCTCTGCCTGTATTCCTTTTATCCGCGCGAGCTCGTGCCTGGCGGCAAGCTCTCGGTGATGCAGACGGCTTACTACACAGTATTGATGACCTTCTTCGAGACACCGCTCACATATGTAGAGGACTGGCGACTTGCACCGCTTTTCTTCTTGCTTCCGGTGGCTGGTCTGGTTACTATTGCCGAAGGCGTGGTTCACTTAAGCCATTTATTGTTTCAGAGAAAACGATTCTCGAAAGAATGGCAGCAGATGATTGCAGAGACTATGGACGATCACATCATTGTATGCGGGTTAGGCAACGTTGGCGTTCGTGTCGTTGAGCACTTGAGGAACATCGGCGAAGAAGTCGTGGTGATTGAGTGCAACAAAGACAATCGATTCGCGTATGAGGCTTCCGGATTAGATATGCCGGTCTTGAGCGGTGATGCTCGCGATCAGACGATTTTGGAAACTGCCTCCTGTAGGAGTGCAAAGGCGATCATCGCTGTGACGGATAATGATCTCGTCAATCTGGAAGCCTGTTTGACAGCTCGTGAGTTGAATCCAGATATTCGCGTCGTGCTCCGGATGTTCGACCAAAGATTGGCGAAGAAAATGGCGAAAGTGCTCAATTTCGAAGGAGCCTATAGCTCGTCGGCGAAGGCGGGTCCTCTCTTCGCGCAGGCCGCTATAAGCGGTCACATACTAGATTCCTTTGAGTTTTCAGGCACCATTATTAATGTAGTTCAGCTTGTCGTAGAGCCAAACACGGCTCTTGTTGGACAGACTATCGACGAATTGCGCGAGCGCCATGAGGTAACGGTTCTACTTCAGGAAAAGGCAGGCGGCGCTCTCGATTGGAATCCTGCTCCAGCCAATACTCTTTCGGTGGGAGACAAGCTTCTTATAATGACCGATCCGGACGGCTTCAAGAGATTGGAGCCGGTGACGCGGAAAGTCACTCTGCCCAGAGAATAATTTTCTGTAGACCATCATGCATTGATTACAGATGTCATGGTCGTTCGTCAGCCTATGTCGACTAACCGCGGAATCATTCTTTATCGCACTTCATTCAGGCATGTCCAATGACGAATTCCAGCGGCTATGCCTGAGAACATTTCTGTCTATAGCAATTCGGCAGGTATCGCGTGTTAAGTTCGTAACACTGCGAGTCGACGCGTCAATCGAGACAGCGCACGGTATTCGAACTGCACTTCTCTATTCTTGAGATTGAACTGCCATGGCTTTTGTTGATTGAGGACAGTTCTGGGTAGTTTCTATGTTAGAGAATTTGCAATGGAAGCCCAATTTTACTCTCGTCACTGTCGTCACCACATTGAACGCTCCAACACATCGAATCGACAAAAGAAAGTTAGACAAGTTGTCGAAGCAAATTGCTGCCTCGGCTAAGCACTCATGGACGATTATGGAGTTCTGTGGAGGTCAGACAGGCACCTTTCTCGACAGCGGCTTGAGCCAGCTCCTGCCTGATAATGTCAACATAGTCCACGGTCCCGGCTGTGCCATCTGTGCCACTCCAAAGTCCATCATCGATTGTGCAGTTGAGATCGCCAAACAGGATTCCGTGGTTCTCTGTGCCGGCGGGGATCTGCTTCGATTGCGGGGTCAGGACTGCGATCTTCTAGAGCTCAAGGCGCAGGGGAAGGATGTGCGCGTAGTTCATACTCCGCTCGATGCACTGTCCCTTGCTCGTGAGTTGCCGGAGAAGCAGATCGTCTATCTCAGTGTCGGGTTTGACATGACGGCGCACGTTAACGCACTGGCCGTGTGGCAAGCGCGACGCATGGAGTTAAACAACTTTTTCTTGCTCGGGTACCAGGGCTACGTGCCCGCAGTCGTAGCACGCATTCTGGAAGAGCCTCGCAGTCAGGTGCAAGCAATTTTCGGACTCGGTGATGTCTGCACTGTATCGGGGTTGAGCGAGTTCGAGCCAATTTCTCACCGGTTCAAGGTGCCGATTGTGGTGACCGGTGCGGAGCCTCTGGATCTCTTACAAGCGATCAAAATGTGTGTCGAACTGCTTGAATGTGATCTATTTTCGGTTGAAAACCAATTTAAAAGCGGCATTTCGCGACAAGGAAATCGCGAGGGTAAGTCACTGATAAAAGAAGTTTTTGAACTGATCGAACAGGAATGGCGCGGACTTGGACTTGTTCAGAATGGCGGATATAGACTGAAAGCCGCTTTCCAGAGACATGATGCACTCAAGGCATTTGGACTTCAAATCGAGCATGTAACTGACTCTCCAGTTTGCATTAGTCGCCAGATTCTCTTTGGGTTTAAAAAACCGCCAGACTGTCCCGCGTTCGGCAAGTCATGCCGCCCTGGTAGCGCGCTTGGTGCGACCATGGTATCGAGTGACGGCGTCTGTGCCAGCTACTTTGAGTATGCGCAAAGACATGGCTTGGCCTAACTGTCTAATGCTAAATCAAACCCAACCGGATCCGAAGCACCATAATGAATATAGTGGTAAACAACAATACTGGAAACAGTTTGCTACTCGGTAAATCCTGATGAACAGATGCCATTCCAATCAATTGCAAGCGTATCGATAAAACGATTGAGATAAACAAAGTCGCATATCCAGGGATTGGAGTGCCAAGGAAATTGAGCTGGATTCCAGCAATAATGAGTGCGGCTTGACTGTACGCAATGACTCGAAAGTTGGCCTCGAACGGCTCCAAACTTCCCATCATCCCATAGCACTTCCACGCGGAGAAGCTGAGCATCAGTGCCGAGATGATGGCGCCAATAGCGAACTGAAAAGTGATAAGCAAATTGAAATTGATACAGCCTGCCAACAATCCGCTGCCTACGGCGCAGATAACCAGGAAGAGAGCTGGCTCCGCTATGTTGCCGCCATGCGGCATGGTGTGAAAAAAGTCTTTCGGAGATTTGAGAATCTGACGGATCTGGTACAGGGCGAACATGAGTATTCCGGTAGTCTCAGGCGTTATCAGCTTGTCGAGACTCGGGAACTGTTGTTGCGGCTCGGCAGCCTTCGTGAAGTCCACCCCTTTATCGGGCTCAGTGAAGCGTCTTCGTTTGGGTTTTGGAGCCTCGGCTGGTGGTGGAGTATTGTCAGGGGGCGACAGAACCTTTTCGTCTGCCTTTGGACGATCTTCGATGAGGTTGAGCCTGGCTAATGGCAGAGAATCGAATTCTGCTTGATTGCTCGTGTTGGCTTGCTCTTGCTTGGGATAAGCGTCTGGTTGAGTTGAAGGCGGCAGATGAGCCGGTCCCCAACCGTCAGGCTGTTGCGAATCGACCTTATGTGAAGATTGTAGAGCTGCTTCCTGGTTACTCGCTTGTGTCGTCTGATAGAAAGATTGAAATGTAGAGTCTGGCTGCTGAGCTTTGGAGGGCTGATCGAGTGGATTATCGCCTCCGAAGAAGAATGCTTGTTCTGCTGTAAGTCCGCCGCTATAGACATTTGATTGGGGCTGAGCCGGTCTTGAGTTGGCTTCTCCCGGGTTGGTACCAGAGACGGTGCCTGCCGATGCACTATCGAAAAAGGCGTATGGATCATTACTTCTGACTGGCTTATTAGGCTGGTTGCCAGTGGCACCGTCAAGGAAGGTGCTAAAACTGTAGCCTGACTGCGGCTCTTGACGCGCCTCAGGCGGCAATGCTTGGAGCTGACTGGTATGAACACCGGGAGGAGCAGTCCGTCCGGATTGGTCGAAAAAATCGTTCTGTGGACGAGATGCGGAGGGCATGGCGGAAGGATCAATGCTACCCGCCGATTGTGTCGTGGAGCCATTCGTGGGACCACCCCGCTCGAGCTGGTCGTCAACTGGTGGCGGCTGTCGGGCCGGCTGGTCCGGTTGTTGGTTGCCGGTCATCATTACATCAGATTGTCCGGCTCGTTGGTGTTGCGATGGAGGAATGTCGATCTTGACCTGAAAGAATTCCTCAGGATTCACCCCCAACTCCATGCCGCTGAACATTTCTTGTGGCTGTCCGAGATCGGGAGCCGGCGGAGCAGAATACTGATCCTCGTCGTCGTTGCTTGGGTTAGTATTGGGATCGGTCATTTGTCGCTGGCTGAGCCTCGCCAATCGTTGAACATCTCTGCCATGTTGTCCATCATTTTCTTGCTTCTTATCACCGCGACCTCAGAAATGTTCATAGCCGTTCGATATCCCTTCGGCGTAGCGAATGTGTTGCTTTCCAATGTAGACTTGATGACGCTTTTTGTCACTAACTCATTCGTCGTTTTTCCGGTTGAGTCTACATAAGTCATTTTTACCGGAATGCCACTCACACTTGGAAGTTTATACAATTCATACAATATTTTCTGCATTTGTGGCGGCGGTTCGAGCACATTGGTAGCCCACATATCAGCTTTGATCACATAAGCTCTGCTGATCCAACGTTTTATATTCTTGCTGTTCTCTCCTGAATCTGTAACAGCGGTCGATCTCATAATGTAATGTTGTGTGTTGACTCCACTAATACTCTCCCTGGATTCAGGTTTCAGACGTAGTTTCGAAAAGTAGTCGCCGGTGAGAAGCTCGCTATTGACACCGACGTTGACTGATTCTATTCGCCCCTTCGTGTCGAAAACGTTTTTCAATTTGGTGTTGTACACAATCACATTCCAATCGGGTTGCGTTGCCGCAATAACGATTCCCATGGATTCGTGCTTCAATCCACGGGGCGAAACGGTCAAAGTCTGCTCTCCCTTAAGCATGCTGGTCTGTCGAAACACCCAGCCCGTCTCAGCGCCAACTGCCGGGCAGAGACACACAAGAGTCAGTATGAGAGCTGCAGATACGCGGTACATGCCATTTCGTTGTATACCCGCATTGCGCGGTATCGCAAACGATAAGGGATGGTTAAACCGGTTCCTCAATATTTTGTTGCTAGGTCCTCAGCGCTGAGGACCAGTTTCGCTATCGCCGGCTCGAACGATGTCGGTCTTGCTCGATGCCGGCGAGACGCCGGCGGTCCCAGTGGTGCGTTGTTCTCGGACGAATTCGTCTTCGACGAGGAACCTCATTGAAAAAGGTTCCTCATAACGTAAAACGTCGACGAACGACCTCGAAGTTGTGCCTGCTCTTCGACGAAGTTCTCTTGTTGAGGATCAGTTCCGTTCGCTAAGTTCTGCTTCGGCGCGCAACCAGTCGTTGACGTCATTGCCGTGTCCGCATCCGCGTTCCTGCCACAGAAGATAAGCGCGTGTGGCGATGTGGTCTAGGGTTATTTGCTTCTTAGTCTCTTTGATCGCCCGCGCTGAGGCGATTTCTTTCTCATTCTTCGCCTGAGGTGCTTCCAACACGGCTGTTCTTGCAGACTTCACTGTTTCCACGTCAACCGAAGCCTCTGGCTTTTTGGTTGGGGCTTTTGTGGTCGTAGTTTTGGTCGAATTGGCGCCAGACTTGGTTTGCTTGACGCTGGATTCTGTTTTCTTAGTAGCCATGTCCTTCCTCCTGCAGTTTGAGTCAATGTCCGGGACAGCTGCCTCAAAAAATTCAACTAGTCTAGCTCAGACTAGACGAATCTTTCGCCTGCTTGTTACGCTTCATCAAAAGATCGAAACTACTTTACGATCTTAAAACTCGACTCCCTTATCTTCGAGGCAACGACGAATCACCGGCAACGCTTCTCGCGCAGCCTCTTCTCCTCGTCTGATCGCTGTGACCGCGTCCACTCTTTTCGTCGACAAAAGCCCGATTCCGTTAACATCGGGATGAATGACTGCACATGCTTTACCGAGATGTTCACGGTCCAGGAGCTCCAGTTGCATTGTCACGACACGTTTGCTGACGCTACCCATTTTTCTAAATGTCCTTAAAGGTAATCGTTCCATTCGCTCGTCAACATTCACCGCGATGACTATATCGGCACCTAAATCTGTCGCTTGCTCGACCGGAACGTTTTCCAATACACCACCATCTACAAACAACCGCTCGTCAATTTGTACCGGCTTCCTCAGCCCAGGAACCGCAGAGCTAGCCTGCATCGCATAGCTCAGTCTCCCGTTGGTAATGACGTGGGGCTGACCATCGGTCAGATCAACCGCGACGGCAGCGTAGGGGATATGCAAATCTTGAATATGTTTTTCATTATCAGGAAGCTTAGAATTTAGGTATCTGCGAAATCTGATTCCCCAATACAGACCATCATAAGGGTGATAAAACAATCTCGGCATACTCATGACCGGGGAGGTAATCAATCGAACAAGCAGAGGCACCGTCATATAAGCGCGCATCAACGAGCGATCGACGAACATCTTCTCGATTTTCTCAATCGGGAGACCGGCACAATAGAATCCTCCGACGATAGCTCCCATGCTGGTGCCGACTACCAGGTCGATAGGGATTTTCTCTTGCTGCAGTACTTTCAAAACACCAACATGGGCGGCGCCGCGAGTGCCACCACCGCCGAGGACTAGCGCAACTTTGGCTTTTCGCTCTCCTTTAGGGAAGAGGTCGTTTTTCTTTCTCTCGTCGACGACAGGTTTTGTGGCACTGCCTTTGGTGACATCCAGGTCTTCTGCGCGCGTCGCCGGCACGTCGCTCAAGATGCACGCGCCAAGCGTGCTTGCTACCACGATTGCCAGCCGTGGTTTCGAAAAAGAAGGTCGCCGTATAATCGACATTGCTTACTCACCAACCCCATTAGCATTCTACTCTCATTGATTTAATTCAACCAGAGAAGAGTTTTACCACATGCACCTACAGCTCGGCGCCCACGCCGATGAGACGCCTGGCTTTGGCTTGATTCCTGCCATTCCTTCAGATCTGGGATGTAATGTGCGATAAGTTAGTCTGGACTTTCGTGATTTGTCTATCTCCGCGACTCTCGATCGATGTTTTGATTTGTCTCCGGAACATTATGTATTCGGATCAGGAATGAAGCTCACACGTGTCCTGAGCCTCTGCGACTTCTTAACGGCAGGCACTTCTTCGATCTGCCTTGTCCTGCCGCTCCTTAGCGGGTCGAATACCGCGGTTCGAGCCTGTTGCAAAACCACCTCGGACTGCCTGTGCTGACCGCGCTCTCTGAGCTTCTTAGCCAGCGCACTATATACGGTGAACGCTGAGAATCTATCAGCCAGTCGCGTTAATCGTCTTCTAACGCGCGCTGCCAAAATGAGGTCGTCCCGGACAATGAGAAAGTTGCTGTAGTCATGCAAAAACAGTGCATATGCCGAGACAACCCGAGCAGACTTGATGGCTAAATGCGGCTTTACCCGCATCCAGTTACGAAGGGCTAATAGATAAAGTCGACCGGCGCGCTCGACCTTGCCGGCGGTGATGCAGAGGAAGGCAAGGTCGGTCGCCGCTTCGGCGATGTCGTCAGGTTGCCTTGAAGCCAAGGCGCGCTCGAACTGCTGCTGGAACAGATACGAGGCTTCAGAGCAATTGGCATTTCGGAGTGCCTGACGTCCCAGACCTGCCAGACTCCACTCGGTTCTTCCGGGAATCCTCTCTGTTCGATTTGAATCTGTCGTGAGTGTTTCGCCTGGTGTGGTCTCACTTGTCGACGATTTTTGAATCGAGTTTACCTGTGTAATATATGAGTGACACTGAATTGCGGCATCAGAATCGGTATCAAAAGACATACATTGGATCCATCCTGCTTATCAAGACCCCCCCGACTTCGGGCTATTGTCGATAAAGCTGGTTGTCAGTAGTACCGGATAAACCCTAATATTTTTTCGATAATGATCAAAATATCAATAGTTCAGGTTCTCGGGGTTTTTGTCCTTCTGCTTGACTTCCGGATCGGCAGATTTCTGCTTGTTCGTCACTGAAAAAGTATGCATAATGACCCGAGGAAGGCGTCGAATTCCGGCTATCTCTTTGAGCTATAGAGTGGAAGTCCGGTTGATATATCTAGAAACTGAGGTGCCTTATGGGCCTTTTACTGTTCTACAAAACCGTTACCAACTCACCCAGACGAGACATGGTATCGAAGCACCGCACTGAGAGCTTCGATAATATTCCTCGTCCGGAAGACAGCACTCAACTTTCCAAAGGCTACCGCGAATTGACCAAGAATAAGACCTTGGCCGGTAGAGAGGCTGCGCGTCAGTTCAATGGTGAGGATCGGGACAGGCAGCCCAATCGCTTGAAGATGGTTTCACGCTTGAGGCATAAAGAAAAGTTCCTCATATGGCGCCACATTATGAGCGATCTATCCAGGTATGCGCTTAGCGGATTTAACAAGTTCAATCCGGCCCGAGTTCTGGTGCCGGATCCGTTTGAAGTGACCAATAGCGCTGTTCGTTTCAAAAAGTAAGTGTAGAAATGCGGTGCCACTTTATACGGTGTCGCCGCTTTGCTTTGATCTGTTTTAAACAAATATCAGCACTGCCAAAGCGCTGCGGCGCCATTGCGAAATCTGAATTGATTTAAACCGCTCGAGATTTTTTCAACGATTCTTTTCTTGGAATCGTTGATCCTGAGTGCGACTCCGTTTGTTTCAGCCCAAAAGAAAGCGCTCTATTCGATGGAGCGAGTCCAACATGAAATAGAAGACTGCGGACATTTCGTCCGGCATGAAAGTGATTAGCATTGACAGCACGAATGCCATTAAAGAGCTGTAGAAGATTATGCAAGGAAGAATGCTCATGACCTAAATACCTGAGCCGGTTCAGAGAGCCGAATTAACTACCGCGTAGTCAGTAGAATCTCATTGGTACGGTTAACAATCGGTTAAGAGCACACCTGTGTCACATCAATTTTTTCTTTTTCTCAACTCAGTGTTCACACTTGCAGAGTCCG
>CAZISK010000160.1:0-11557 GCA_964541355.1 uncultured Candidatus Obscuribacterales bacterium | reverse complement strand
GTGACCATAGCGTTCGCACCGACATTGCCTTTGGCGATGGTGCAAAGGTCAGCCGCTTGCATGATCGCTTCGGAATAAAGAAGACGGAGAGTTACACCGATCCTTCCGGAGCAAAATGGAATCGTGAGTTCAATTCCGAGGGAAAACCGGAATCGCTCAGGATCATTGATGGTGCTCTAGATATCAATCTTAAGCATGATAGATCCATGCGCATGTTTAAGGGCACCGTCAAGGAAGGCGGCATCACGAGGGAAGCCACACTTTGCCGCGACACACTTTTTATAAGAGGTAAAGACGGCAAGCTGGAGGCGCGTGCCCTCGAGTGGAATAATGGGTCCCGGCCTCGTCTTCAGAAGGGCGGGTATGACATGAACAGGTCAACTTTCACCGGTGAAGAGACGATAAATGGACGAAAGACTCGAGTTCGTGAATCGATCATACCTGGAGTCACTGACCGAATCCGGGGGAGCACCGTAGAAGGTATCATGAGCAATGGAGTCAAATCCAGCATCAACTTCATGGGTGAAGCGATTGTGGAAAGACCGGAAGGAAGCGCTGTCAAGCTGGGTCCAGATAATCGCGTGGATATCTGGGACGAGAGCGGTCGAAATTCAGTGCGCGGCGAAGCCCTCTCTCGTGAGGCCCTCGATTTTCTGAAAAAGTATCCTGACACTGATCGTCGCGTAATTGCCGAAATACACCGTCGCTTTCGCGCCGATGCCGATAGTCGAGCCAAAAGCGAAGGCATGTTCAAGAAGCTGAGCGAACTTGACGGTATAAAGGGATTGAGCGCTGAACAAAAGCAGGCGCTGAGGCATAGTGTTCTCACACACGTCGCCTTCCCGGAAGCAATCACACAGGGTGATCCGACTTTCGTATGCGGTGCGGCCACTATGCAACGACAGCTTGCAATCAACCATCCCGACAAATATGCATCGACGTTAGTCTCAGCACTTTCCGGCTCTGCTTTGAAGAACATCGGCGGAAAGGACGTAAAATTCGAGCAATCGAACCTTCTCATGCATGATACCACAGGTAGAGACATCGCCTCGAGAGCATTTCAGACTTTGGCTATAAGCCTCGCTCACAGCAAGCTAAAATTCGAAAACACAAGCACCGGCATGGGCAGACTTATTGATACAGACGGACATCACCGAAGCTTCACCGGTCTTAGAATGGACCGGATGGCTATGGTCCTCTCGACCTTGACGGAATCACCTAAAGCGGTGGTTACGGTGAATTCCCAGAGAGATCTGATCAAGCTCTTTTCCGAAAACCAGGGAACATCCATGGCCCTGATGAGCAAGCCCAAGGGCAGCGAGTTAGCTCACGTATACAATCTCGTCGGCATAGAAGAAGGTCCGCCACTGAAGTTGCGCATCCAAGATCACAGCGGTCTGACGGGAGACATGTCGGATGCAAAAACTGCGCTCATGGATTTAACCGAAGTATTTGGCGACAGCGGTGAAGCAACTGTGATTTTCGGTGGAAAAGAAAGACTGGATCCAAAGCAAGCCTATACCGTGGAAGAAGGCAAAGTCGTAGTGGATGAGAAACGTTCCAAAGAATCAGCAGAGGCGCGTGAACGCGAAGAGGATTGATTGCGGAATCATTAGAGTTCGAGACTGCGAAAGGTCTCAATTCTCAACACATGCAGTACAGGACGAAACACCAAGCCGCCAGGATCGATGCGCTGCCTTTTGCGGCGCACTAGCACTTAACTGGCAAATGCACCGAAAAGCCCCGTAGCTACCAGCTTCTCTCACCAACGTCGTATACTGGCAGGATTCTTTATATCGTTGGGCTTAGCGATCGGTGAAACGAACGGCGCGTGATCCTTCTTATGCAAGAGCTTGTACCAGCGCGCCGTAGTGACTCGGCCGTCGTTGGCGCGCTGCATTCGAAGTAGCCATGTATCAAAGGAATCCACATCCACCGCACAAATCTTCTCTAGATTAGTCACGAGCAAAACTTTTCTCAGCCCCGGAGCAAGGTCAGGAAGGATTACATCGAAAAGATACGAACGACCATTGACGTTGGCTCTGAAGGTAGGATGGCCGGATCCGTTCATCGCAAAGGCGGCGGATTTTCCATGCACCAAAAGAGGGAACCAACGATCTTCGGCATTTGTCACGTTAGAACCAATCTCGGCCGTCTCCAAGCAAGACATCTCGGAGAAGCACTCTTTGACAATTCTTGGAAGAACGGTTCTGTCGTTGACTTCTAGAAGGACGTCGCGGTTATTGTCTCTAACTACTAGTAATGCGTTCGGATCGATCGCAAACTTAGCTTTCTGAGGGACAAGAGCAACGTGCTTTTGCTGGATCCCCGCCATCAACTCGTTCCGCGCGATTCCCGCCTGTAAAGTGCTTTGCCCGATGCCTGCTTGCAGTTTGATCCGCTTTAACTCTGAGTATTGATTCCAGGCTTTGTTCTTCAAGGGATTTTGCGCGTCGAACTTTTCAAAGAGCTCAAAAGCCTTACGATACATGTCGATGGCCGCGTTCATTCTGTTCAACATCTGATGGCATCCTGCCTCAAGGTAGGTACATTCCGCGAGATACGGTTCGTATCCTTCACCCAGTTGTGAGTTCAGCTCTTTGAGGTAATAGACCGCCCGTCCATAATCTACCTGGTCAATCGACTTCATTGCCTGCTTGTACAATGGCACTTCATCCAGGAGCAGTTCGGTGACCTCGGTTTGTCCCTGCAGTGGTGGAGCAGAAGATGAAGAGACTGCGCCCGCCTCCGTTTCATCGGTTGGCTTCATGACCGACTCTTCTGCTGCCGGCTCGGCCGACTTCTCCGACGAGCGCTCTGCCGACGGCTCCGCCGCGCTGTCGTCTTCCGATTTCTCAACCGATCTCTTTTTCGATTTCTTTCTCGACTTCTTGCGTGACCGCTCCTCATCAGCTGGAGGTGTGTCGTCGAATATTCCCGACGAAGCAGCCGACTGCTCAGCCGGCTTCTCTTCAGCAGCTGGAGAGGTCTTTTTAGACCGCTCCCACGGCGCAACAGGGTGTTCTGGCGACTTCTCTTCAGTCGGGTCTTCAGACCTCTGCCACGGCGCATCCATGCGCTCTATAGACTGTTTTTCCGAGCGCTCCTTATCGGCGGCAAAAGCGTCCGCCGAGACCAAAGCCAGTGCGCACAATGTCAGCATTACCATTCTGCGAAGTTTGAACGATTTTCTCGAATCCCGCATAAACATCCAGAAGTTTGAACAGCTTCTCGTTGATACAACGCCTATCTGTCTGATTGAACCATTGAAACTCGTCCAAATCAACAGCTTCATACTTTTTGCCATGCTTATATACCTATGAAACGACAGATATCTAAGTTCGGTCGCTACTCCTTCGCGAAACTGGCGGGAAATCAGACATTTTCCGGGAAGAGGTAAAGCAGGACGGCGTTCTGATAGATTGAACAAGTTTCTGACGTGCTGAAAAACTGGCTGGATAAGAACGCGAACCTGTCATGGAAGATGGTGCCTTGAACCGACTGATTGTTCTGTCTGCTGGATCTGTTATTCGTTGAACGAGTTTGGTATCACTGACCGGCTATGCGCTCAAGAACACGCAAGCATCGATCGATTTCATCGAAAGTGTTGTAGTGAACGGCTCCGACGCGCAGCAATCCACCCTTCTCTTCCAATTCCAATCGTTCAGTCAGCTGAACAGCATAGAAGTTGCCGTTCCAAACAAAAATCCCTTCTTCCGCCAATTGTTCTGCAACTTTCGACGGCGAATGCCCTTTTACGATCAATCCGAAAGTCGGTGTACGCCAATTCAGCGCAGCTGATTCCAGGTCGGCGATTCCATAGAGGCTGATTCCAGCAATGTCTTTCAACCCAGTTATCATCCGCTTTGAGAGCGACTTCTCGTACTCTTTAATCAGGTCCATGGCGGTCGATAGGTTCTGTCGTCTACTGTTGCCTGAAGAGACAGCAGCACCGATCGTCGCAAGATAATCGATCGCTGCGATTACTCCGGCTATCGCTTCGAAATTTTGGGTGCCTGTTTCCCAACAGAAAGGAGCAGTTGCATCCGCCGGTCTGACTTTGTACGGACGCAAACGGCTCAGGTGCTCTTTCTTCCCATAGATTACGCCAAGATGCGGTGCAAAGAATTTGTAGGGCGAGCAGGCAAGAAAATCACAATCCAGCTCGCGCACGTCGATCGGTCCGTGTGGTGCATAGTGAACCGCATCGATAAAAACAAGAGCACCAACCTCATGCGCCATAGCAACTACGCGCTTTACATCATTGATGGTGCCAACCGCATTTGATGCGTACCCAACTGCGACAATCTTCGTGCGCTTACTCAGCTTACTCGCCAATTCGTCCATATCAAGTGTGCAGTCTGATTCGCGAACACCGATGGCATGAACTATCGCACCTCGCTCCTCCAGCGCCTTCCAGGGCGCCACATTTGCATCGTGATCCAAGACTGTAGTGATGATCTCATCTCCGTCCTCGAGTTCTCGCCCCAGGGCGCGGCTTAACGCAAACGTAAGCGAAGTCATATTTGCTCCGAAAACGATTTCATCGGATGTGCAGCCCAGGAGGTCGGACATCGCCTTGCGACCTTGCTCGACAATCTCATCGGTCTCCTGGCTGGTGGCGAAGCACCCGCCGGCATTAGCGTTATTCGTGCTGTAGTAGCGTGAAACCGCATCAATGACTTGTTGCGGAACCTGTGTACCGCCAGGTCCATCAAGAAAAGCTATCGGCTTGCCTTTGATGCATCTTGTCAGCGAAGGGAAATGCTTGCGTACTGCCAGTTGTTCCAATGTCTTTTTGGCGGTGTCGCTGTTATTGGACGAAGCTTTTGTTGCTGGCATGGTGAAATCCTTGATTCAGGCGATAGAAATTGCAATTCATTAGGATAATTGAAAAGCAACGGATGAACATTGATCTAGTAAGGTTACTTGACATTAGTTTGCACGTTCTCTAGCAACTACTGAAGAAATGAAGATAACAACCGCCAGGTACTCAACAGCACATTCAACGTTTTTAATTAAAAGTGGGCTGCGGAATTCTCTTCGAAGTTGCCGATCGATACTCGCAAGCTGTAATCAGCACCATAATCAACACCATAATAAGCACCATCGGCGGTGATGCACACTGAGCGCTGTACCGATTACCCACAAGTATGCGTTTGAGCAGATGGAACCTGGCTCCAATTGCTGCCATCATCGCAACAATCGACCCCATCCAGGAGGACAAAAACATGAACGAATCGACGCCGAGGAATGTAGAATTTCCCATTAATTGGAATAGCGGTGCACCCGACGACATAACAAGCAAAGTGTATGACGACATCATGGACGACTTTGACATGACGCCCGCAGTCGCAAACGATAATTTCGCTCCTGAAGAAGAAGAAGAAACAGAGTGGGATGAATCCGAAGAGTACGAGGAATGTTCAGAAGCTGAAAAAATGAAGAAGCTTGAGAAGGCTCCCCGGCCGCTCACCCGACTTGAAGCACACGTTCTGCGATCGCTCGTTCGCGCATTGTCTGATGCCGATGCCGAAAAGGCTGAGGAGATGCTTGGAATACTAGCCGAGCACCCCGATAGTATCAGACGAGTACTCGAAGAGTTCAAGCATATAAAGGAAGCTTCAGATGATCTGAAGACACTGAACATTAGCTGGGAGCAAGGAACTGATCGAAACAATCAACAATTTGTTCGTGTGCACATGACACGAGCCGAGTCAAAAACAAGCAGTGTTGAAGTGGTCATTGGAAGTGATGGTCGGAATCAGGCTCTCCGCCGCACTACGAACGGCAGAACAGACATTCTTCCGATGTCGACCGGATTGGAAGCAGTAAGACCCGTTGAAGCGCTGCGACAACTCAGCGTCAAGCAAGAGCTCCTTCGCCAAGCGACCGAGCGCCGTCCGCAGGAGCCATAATCAACTAAACAGCACGACCGCAGTAGAGTAGCAAGAGAAAACCAATTATGTTAAACGCGCATGTTCTGCTAGACATAGCACAAGCACCTGTAGTATCGCTCGTGGATGCAATCAATTCAGGATTCTTCGACAGATCGTTACCTGGTTTCATACCATTTCAGCGAGATACCTGGGAAGGATGGTGCATCAATGGTTCTAGATTGTCGCATTTTGAACATGATGCGCCGGTGTACAATTTAGAACCGTCGAAAAGTGAGGATGTAATGTCCTTTCCCGATGTAGCACGTATTGTCGCAGCCATTCGTGGGGAGATTTGCGCGATTCGGCTCCTCCGGCTCGCGCCGGATGGCTTTGTCGATTTTCACATAGATGACTACGAGAAATTCGGCAAACATGATTGGCAGTCAATGCGCAAAGTGCATGTGCCGATCATTACGAACGAGTACTGCAGGAACTTCGACAAGAGCGCAGATGGGGTCTTCTCTTCATACTGGATGCAACCCGGTCAATACTGGTATCTCGACGGCACGAAACTACATGGTGCCTGCAACTTTGGAGATACAGATCGATGGCATCTAGTTATGGAAATATTGCCAGACGATGATTTGCAAGAGTTGATTCGTCCGATCGAATCAACAGACAAATGCAAAAATTTGAGCGGACTTCTTCGGCAATTAACGCCGGCTGATCTATTGAAGATGAAGTAGTTCCCACCAGTCCATCTCATCCAACCCAATTGCAAATAAAGGTTGCTACATAACTCCAAGTCTGCTGGATTCAAGCCTTACAATCCGGTTGTGACAGGATCTGCGGACAATCAAAGGTCCCCGGCGTCCTTAACCTGGAAGGATGTCTCCGATCCGGGGGACATGATATTCGTTGATTACAACTTGACCACAAAAGAGGTCAAGGTGAGGGAAACAGACTTCGCAGACGAGAAATAACACCTGCTACATTGCAGCATTTGCTTTCTGGCCTCTATTCCTGGATCTGTAGCGTTTGTGTTTCGCAACCGGTCTTTGCTTGTGTGTATGCTCGCTTCCGCTTCTGTCGGAATACGCCATACTAGCCTCGGCGTCTGCATTGGCCGGGATCAACCGTTTGCCCGTTACCTTCTCAATGCCGCGCACAAGATGCCGCTGGTCCGCACTGACGAACGAGAGAGCTGTGCCGGATCGACCGGCTCTTCCTGTTCTACCGATTCGATGGACATAGTCCTGAGCTGAAAGCGGCAGGTCGTAGTTGACGACGTGACTGATTGAGGGTACATCGAGACCACGTGCAGCCACATCAGTTGCGACAAGTACGTTGAATACACCTTTTCGGTATTTAGCCAGAGTTTCTTCGCGTTTATTTTGTGAAACGTCACCGTGAAGATCTTCTGCCATCACATTTGATGCTCGCAATTGCTTCTTGATTTTCTTTACTCTGCTTCTCGTCCTTGCAAAGACAAGGACAGAGCCGATATCTGGTTGATCTTTGATTATCTCCAGGAGCAGCCCGCTTTTGGCTTCTTCTGCAACATGGTAGATCTTCTGATCTATTGAGACTGGCTCGACCTGGCTTGAATTGACAGCAACTCGAACAGGGTTTTTCAAAAATGCTCTTGCTGCGTCTTCGATCGATTTATCGATCGTGGCAGAAAACATCAATGTCTGTTGTCTATTCGTCAGCAATGCAACAATCTTACGAACAGACGGCATGAATCCCATGTCGAGCATTCGATCGGCTTCATCGAGAACGAGTGTCCGAACTCTGGAAAGGTCTACATTGTTCCGCGAAATATGATCGACAAGCCGCCCGGGCGTAGCCACGATTACATCAACTCCGCGCCTCAACTGACGTGTCTGCTTCTCATATCCGGTGCCACCATAAATAGTTACACCGCGCATCCCGCAGTTGTTGGCGAATCGTTCAAACTCGCTAAATACTTGAATCGCCAATTCACGTGTTGGCACTAAGACCAGGACACGGGGCAGTTTTTCCGAACTGCCCTTGACGCTTTGAATAATCGGTAGGGCATACGCTGCCGTTTTCCCAGAACCGGTTTCTGCTGACGCCATTAGATCGCGTCCAGCTAAAACCTCGGGAATCGACTTCGTTTGGATCTCGGTCGGCTGAACAAGACCCAAACTTTCCAACGCGACTACTGCTCGCTTGGACAACCCAAGTTCACTAAAACTCATCAAAAGATTTCCTCTGAATTCGCCCGCTGGTGCGCATTTAACTGCAAATGCTCCTAGTCCAAGGTGTTTCCAGCCGGCTTAGACTTGTGGGCATTGTCTCATAGAACTCCTCAATAATATACAGAATGTGAAGTAAATGCTCGTAAACTCCGTTGTCGCCTTCGGTTATCGGCTCCACGGCACATCCAGGACAACCTTCTCACAAGCATGTTTGGCCTTGAAGCGATTTGCCATCGTATCCGGTGCTGGGCCCAAATTGTGCAGACCGATAACCATAACTCAGGAGAAGCTGCAACCATCAGTGATGCGACCAGCTCAGCTAGACTAGAAGTCGGCAGCGATTATCCGTTTTCGACCATCTCTCAAATATTGCCGGTACGCTGAATCGCAGGCATCCAGAGCCTCCGGTAGAGATTCGAAAAGTTCTGCCCTGGGGTCCAGAAAAAGCAATGTGTTAATCAGATTCGTTAAGCCTTTCCTATTGAGGTCAGAAACAATCACTTTTGTAATCATCCTTTGATCCAGAACTTTGCACATGGAATCACCAGATTCGTATTCCAGCCCGCTCAGATCGAGAATGAGAGTCGCCGGATTACAGGCTGTGTAACCAGCACCAATCATTGCATGCATATAGGAATATCCACCCGAATACGAATCGGTATCATGTATAACTCCCGAAAGTGCGATGACCAGACAAGTCTCGGCAGCTAGAGATGGCAGCGGACAACAGCCAGCACTGCATTCAATTGATGGCTTGGTATCCGAGAACAGGTGCCTGAGCTCAATTTCTTCCGACATTCAAAAACTCAAACTTTCGTGCGATCACAGTACATACCATACAGAGTCTCTAGGATATACCTGGCAGGCAATACAAAAGGAATTGCCAAAATGAAGACCATCACCACATCCAGGACCCCATTCAAATACTCCGACTGTAGCTTTATCAGTGGCGCTGCTGGTCCGCTTTGAGTGTAAACCCAATAAGTGCAGACGGCAAATGATAACGTCAAATAAATACCATAGACAATTTTCATCGGTTTATTGAGTTTGAGACTTTCGTCAAAAACCGTGAATTTTTTCCTTTTTGCCATGACGTGACTTCAGTCCGGACAACCACGTGAATAGACTCAGTATAGCAAAGTGCTGTATGTACCAACGAGAGTTCGTCGGCTACCTGCTTTTCACCGCAGCTTCTTTGCTAAGTGCTAGCTTCTCTGGCGTCATGATCTCCTTCCGGCTTCTCTCTTCGTCCGCAAACCTGTAAGGATCGTCGAAAAGTCCAAAATTCTCCCGGTTTTTTTCAATAATTTGGCCCATTTGAGCTTCGTATGCCCCGTCTCATAATCGCGACGGTGGTCCACCAGTCATTTTCGGTCATTGACCGGATTTTGTCTCAATTCGAACTTAGTATGTCTTTTGTCGGCAATGGCGGCGGAAACCACATTATTAAACGAGGGTTAATACCGCGCCAAGTTGGCAAGAGGAGCCCTATACTCTCAATATGGTTGATTTTATAGTAACAATGAAAAACCCCAAACCTGATATGTCCATCTTTAGTAATAGCAGTGAAAAATTCATTTCATCGTGCCCGTATCAAACAAGAGCATGTTCACGCAATGAGCACAGTCAGTCATAGGCTGGTCATAAATTAGTCATAGCCTGACCAAAGCCTGGATTCGGCGGGTTTTGCAAACGCTCAAACAATGAAAAATGGAAGCTGAAACAGGCTTCCACGAACGGTCTTACCTTGCACATCTAGCGGTAGTTACCACTAAAACAGTGGTATGGAGGAACTTATGTCCATCAGGTTGAACAGTTCAATGGTGATGGTGTTCGCAGCGACTTGTTTGCTGTCAATTCAGCTAGCTCAAACGCCGGCTTCAGCGCAGCCGACCTCAAATGCGCCTGAATCGTTTCAAGCTCTGACAGACAAAGGTGAACAGCTAAGATCGAAAGGAGATCTTAAGCAGGCTGGGAAGTCCTTGAATTTGGCTTATCTACAGGCAAGGAGCTTTGCTGCCGATGACGTTCGTAGAATGAAGGCTACGGAAAATCTAGCGCGAGTTCTCGAACTCGAGGGTCGTTACACGACGGCGGAGTCTTTGTTTAGAGAAGCTCTTGAGTTACGACAAGAAGCATATGGGGAGAGTTCGCGAATAAGCAAATCGTATTACAACATTGGTCGAATACAACTGCTCGCGGGCGACTACGCCGGCGCTCGCAAGAACCTGGAGAAAGCGCTTGAGTTAAGACTGTCCGCGTCTGTGAGTGAAGACATGCCGCTGGGTTACATTCATTACAGCATGGGCGTTCTTGAGAGCGAGACCGGCAATTTCGACAAAGCGCTAGAACACCTTAATCGCAGTCAATCCATAGCGCAGCACAATAACAGACATAAAGAAACTGCCAGAATTCTATCCGAATTAGCCATGGTCAGCTTAGCCCAGGGCGATTTTCATAGAGCGCGAAACCAAGCCTCCACGGCTTATGGACTTGCCGAGCAGTATGCCAAGGATGATGTATTGGTAAGCTCGCAGGCACTGGATGCAGTGGCAAAAGTTCAATTGGTCAGCGGTGAGTCAAAACAAGCAATCATTGCTTGCAGTGAAGCGTGGCGCCTGAGACGGACAGTGCTCGGTGCCGACCATCCTCTTACGGCTGACAGTCTTTTAACTTCGGGACTGATCAAGATGGCAGATAAGAAGTACGAGGCTGCCGAACAAGACTTCAATCAGGCAATCGGAGTGTTTAATCAGACGCGCAATCAGCAACATCTTTGTTTCGCCAGAGCTACGATGGGTCGGTCTTTTGCTCAATTGAGACAGCGCCATAGAAACGCGTCAGAACAAGATTTCGCACATGCCATAAGCCTTTACAATGGCTCTGGGAACGGACAGGTGCATGGCTATTACAGAGAGCTTTTCATAAAGAATTTAGGCGCACACTCCAACTTGCTCGAGCTGGTTCTAGAAAAGGTTAAGTCACCGTCGCTAATCGGTGGAAAATTCGATACTTTTGGTCAAATGCTCACTGCCTCTCTCAGCAACACAGAGCAGGACGATTTGTTCTACTTCTTCACCTTCAAAGATGTTTTCTCTGTATTGGGTGTTACTTTTGTGCTCCTGGTATTACTAGCAATGGCAGTCATGATTCCCAACGGGCTCTCCTGCTTCTTTTCCAGTAGTAGTGGTAGTGGTGGTGATTTTGATGAGCCCGACGTTAGTTACCAGAAAACTTCCGCCGGCCGGCGCAGACGCACCACGGGCTCGATCTCCCGACCTTCAGCCCCGACTGCAAACAGTGGAGAGAATAAAACACCCAGTCGCTCTAAGGTTGAATCGGACAAGCTACAAGTGCAGTTGTGGCGTAAACGACTCACCACGTTGGAAATGGAAAATCCTGAGCTATCGCAGCCGACAGCGGATTCAAAACTCGCGGCCTCCAGCGGCAACT
>CAZISK010000159.1:963-11638 GCA_964541355.1 uncultured Candidatus Obscuribacterales bacterium | reverse complement strand
AACATCTTGCAGAGATGAAAAAACGCAGCACTTTGAAAAAAGTTTCCGATAATCGCGTCAATCTTAGAGACCTGCGTATCGAAACGAATAAAGAGAAAAGAACGGCCGCCATCCTATTAATAGTAGAGGTCGTCGATATTGAGCAGTTGCAAAAGGTCTCTCAGGCAATTTCACAGATTAGCGACGTAATTCGGGTGCATCGACCAGATCACAAGAAAAAATCGACGACACCGAGCGCCACTGCCAATCCGAAAGCCTCGATACCGGACCATAACGTCACGCCCTTGAAGCCGACGGTTAAAATGAACAAGCAGAAAAGCCCCAGAAAACCGCGAGCTCAATCAGCAGACTGACAGTGAAAATCGTACTAGCAACGCAAAATCGAGGCAAACTCAAAGAGCTCAGCGAGATGGCTGATGGACTCAAAGGGATCGAATTCGAATTGGCTCCCAGGGAGTTCGATCCAAAAGAGACCGGCAGCACCTATCTGGAAAATGCCGTCATCAAGGCCAGAGAGGCTGCAATGATGACTAAATCGATAGCGGTGGCAGATGACTCAGGTCTCGAAGTAGACGCACTTGGCGGACGTCCTGGGCTACACTCAGCCCGATATTGCCAGGGCGACGACGGCGCCCGAAGACATAAACTGCTGGACGAGTTGAAAACCGTTGCTGAAGGGGAGAGGCAGGCGGCTTTCGTATGCTGGATGGCGGTTTATGATCCAGAGAGAGATTCCACCATATATACAGCGGAGGGCATATGGAGAGGTCGCATCGGATTTGAAGAACGCGGCGAAGGCGGATTTGGGTTCGACCCAATTTTCTATATGAACAATTCAGACATTACCGCGGCTCAACTACCCTCCCAAGAAAAGAATCTAAAGTCGCACCGGGGCCAAGCTTGGCGGCAAGTGCTTGCTTTTTTGGAGAAAACTTTCATTCGTTAATGAGAAAAGCGACATATACAACTCAGTTCACAAGAGATAAGCTGTGTCCTCGTGCGTCATTCACCGACGAATTAAAGACAGTTAACGAAATTTCGTCGACCAAATAGAATCCCCAGAAAGGAGCACGGTTGAGTGACAGATTTTTTGGTTTCGCAAAGCAATTCTGCTGGATTTTCTGCCTCGGACTGGCAGAGTGAGTCATATGCGCATCAGCGGTCGTCCGAATCGGAATCGGCCCGCGAGATCAACTTGCGCGAAGCTCTTGAGTGGCTGCTCGGCAGCCCTGATGCTTGCATTGATGCTCACCTTTCGGATGAAGAAAAAGCAAACCGCAAGGAGCGTCGCATGGATCTGCTGATATGGCTGATGAACCTGGAATTGCGGCTGTCGCCATATCGAGAACCGGCCTAGGGCTTGATTGAGCTGTGTCGTGGCCGATTAGATTTTCTGATCTCCAACTATATATCCTGCACCATGAATGGTACTAATGAATGAATCGGCTCCAGCGGCAGAAAGCTTTTTGCGCAAATTCTTGACGTGGCTATAGATGGTTTCACTGGTGGCGTCGGAGTCAGAACTCCAGACATTGAGCAAGAGAGCGTCGGGACTGATTACCTTGTTCTGATGCCTCATGAGAAACTCGAGAAGAGAGAACGCTCTGGGCTTGAGCTGAACCTCCACCCCATGAGCGGCAACCATGCGACTGGCCGTATCAATCTCAACCGGACCGATGCTGATAATATCGAGTGAACGCGCGCGGGCGGCGAAGCAAAGTTCTCAATCGAGCTGCCAACTCGTGGATATGGAACGGCTTTGTCAGATAATCATCCGCTCCAGCATCCAATCCATCAACCTTTTGATCGCTGGAATCCTGACCGGTCAAAATGAGAACCGGCGTCTCACCACCCTTGCCCCGAAAGCTCTTCAAGACTTCGATACCGATTTGGTCCGGCAAGCCCACATCTAGGATGATAAGCTCGTATTTGAAACATGTCAGTCTCTCGACGGCTCATTACCTGTCCCGACATGTAGATGCTTCTCAACTCCGCTCAGGTACTGAGAAATGCGCTCCGCCAGATCAAGATCGTCCTCGACACATAGAATTCTTGCCATAGAAGTTGAACGCAACAGGTAATTCGAGCAATTATCATACCGAAAATCGAGGTGGTCATACTGCCTCGTCGAAGCGCTTCCCATATACATTGTTAGCGATTAACGTATTGGCCGTCACCGGGCTCGGCGCCTGCACGACAAATCTCGATGACAGCTACTATCAAGTCGGCGTCTGGGAACAGCTGTGGATCGATGGAGTCGAAGCGCAAAAGCAAAAGCGCATGGTAGAGTCTCGACGACTGCTCGAATCGGCAGTAGAAGAGGGCGAACAGTCAAAGAGTTGGCTCAGGGTTGGAGTAACCTACGACAGATTGGGCGATGTCTACTGCAAAAGCAACATGGCAGAGGACGCGGAAAAGTCCTACCAGAAAGCGCTCATGGTCTTCAAAACTTACATTGCCACCAACAAATCGCTAGCCAACGAAAAGCTCGTTCTCAAAGAAGTGGTGGGAACAACCAAATCACTTGCACCATTGCTAATTGAGAAGAAAAAATTCGCCGAGGCGGAAAAGCTTATCAACTACGCCATTCAAGGCGCTGAGCGACTTGGCGGCACGGAGATGAGAGTCACATCAGACCGGCTGCTGGCAATGGATTATGCAGAAAACATCAGATGCCTTGGTCTTCTGTACGAAAAAACCAATCGTTTCACCGAAGCGGAACGCTGTTATCTAAGGGCCGCTCGCTTCATGCCGGACCTTCTCTTGAAGGATCGAGAAAGCCGGCTTCTTCACACCATCGTCACGCTGGAGCATGAAAAAGCGACTGGAAGAACGATCGATCAGACCGAGAAAATCAGTAAACTGGTCAATAGCTGGTCATCCGTCTACGACGCCGGGTTCGAGGCAGTAGAGAATCAGGATCTGACAACCGCCAGAGAGCGATTCAGCGAGGCATACCTCATGCTCAAAGGTGTAGATCCATTCGGCAACCACACCATGGAGAGTCTAACTCAGCTGCTCAAGACGATGAATAGGCTCCAGCAATTTCAGGATTCGGAAAAATTGGTGCTGGAAATCTTCCCGGCAATCATTTCGGCCAGTCCCTCAAAGCCGATCGACAATGTCCTAGGAGAGATGGCTAAAACCTGTAGACGGACCAGGAATTGGACGAAGGCAGAAGCGATTTTGAAACATCGATTGACAGTCAGGAGGGCGATTAGAGGACAAAACAATATCCACGTCGCCGAAACCCTCAACAATCTAGGTGACCTTTACGCCGCTAACGGCAGACGCGCCGAGGCTGAATTCGCGTATCGAAAAGCTCTGAAGATCCTTACGGACTGCAGTCTTATGGATACAGATCTGGCAAACGATGTCAATCAAAACATCGAAGCGCTTAAGTAGCTTTCCGCTTGGGCACGGAGAACCAGAAGGTGCTGCCTTTACCGACGACGCTGTCGACGCCTATCCGACCTTCATGACCGGCGATGATCGCCCTGCATATTGCCAGTCCCAAACCTGTTCCTTTAATAGCGACATTGGTGTGCTGTTGATCCGGCGGCGCGTCGCCTCGATGGAAGGGCTCGAATATTTTCTCCCTCAACTCTTTGTCTATGCCGGGTCCGCTGTCGCGGACCTTCAACATCACCTCGGTCGCTCGTTCATCTACCTCGATATTGATCTCGCTATCATCAGGCGAAAACTTGATGGCATTAGAAAGTAAGTTAACTAGAACCTGGACAATGCGCTGGTGATCGCAGTCGATCTCAAGTTCGAAAAACGGTCTCTGAATAAAAATTCCTCGCCGGTCGGCAGCTCTGTCGACGGCATCGACTGCACTATCGATGATGGCGAGTAGACTCTGTCTAGTAATGTGCATTTCGAGGCGACCAGCCTCCATTTTCTCGATATCCAGAAGGTCGTTTATAAGTTCAATCAACCGTTTTACATTGCGGGAAGCGACTCCGACCTCCTTGTTCATGCGAGCCGGTGGTTCACCAAGCGCCCCCGAGTCGATAAGCTCCAGCGAGGACTGGACCGACATCAAGGGCGAACGCAGATCATGATTGACCATGGAGATCAATTCTTGTTTATGTCTGGCTATTCGTTCAATTTCGTCGGCCATGTCGTGGAAAACCGCGTCTAGTTGACTGATTTCATCTGAGCCTGTCACTCTCGGCAAAAGCTTGTCTCTGGTGACAAATCTCTTCGTGTTTTTTACCATGACACCAATTCGCGAAACCAATCCCTTGTAGAGTATGACGGTAAGCACAATGGCAAGAACGATATTAAATACGATACCACCGGCCAGAGCACAGAGGATCTGTTCTCGAAGAGCCGATTGAGTCATCGGCGCGATGTCGCTGATTCGGCGCTCTTCTTCGACCAACTCCTGAATGCTGCCCAAGATTTTATCCAGCGTCGCCTGGGTGGCGCCTTTTATATCGGTAACAGCCGTGATCGTCTGTCGCGGCTGAGTTATGGACTTGCGAAAAGACTCGAGCAGCTCGATGCCGACACCGCACGAGACTTGAAGGTTGACAAAAGCCTTTTCCTGAGACTTATTGTCATGAACGAGAATCTCGATTGTTCGAAGCTCGTTGAGAACGTCGGCGACCAGATCGAAGTATTTGCGTCCAAGCTCCTCATTTCTCGTTATGTTGTATCCGACCAGAGCGGTGCCGGCATCGAATATCCTGTCGTGAATCTGGTTGCACTTAGTAATAACAATCTTGGCGTGACTCTCTTTGATAGCCTCATGCTCCGTTTGTCTGAGCAGTAGAGTCAAAATCAAGACAAATACAATTTCGAACAGCAAAGGAACAAAGACAAGCCCAGCGAGCTTATGTGACAACTTCAGTCTTGGTGGAGAATGCACCGGATCTTCGATCCTCTCGCTTTCTTTGTTGCTGACTCAGTGCGCTTATCTGAGACTCCGCAATTTTCCCACTGTTCAATCAACCTGCATTATCAATTCTATCTGCGCAGCAACGGTTAGCGGACAAGGTACATTTATCAGGACAGACGTTCTCCAAAATCGAAAAGGGCCCCGCGAGACCCTCTCCCATGCTGCCGAGTTCCGAAAATCGTTCAAAAGCGGTGGTTGCTAGATTGCCTGTTTGGAGGAGAACGGCTGGTTATACCGTCTGAGCGCTACCGGACCGATCAGCTTCGACACAGTTTTGAGGCGGTTCATATTCTGCTTTCCAGACTCTATCGCTCGAGCTGGGCTTTCGGGTCTCTGCCTGACGCTCCCCTGCCATACATGGTCTGACTGTAATCTCAGCCACCTGAAAAAAACCTGAACTGCTCTCACAAATATTCTTTGCTTAGAGGCGCAGGCTTAGAACGGAGGGAGGCAAATGAAGCTAAAATGGCAGCTTCAAGGCAAAGATTGGAGTCGGGAGCGTTCGATGTCGCAACTAAACCGATATCGGTTTACATTCGAAACGGAGAATGCGGCTTCGCGTTTTTTCCAACCCTGAAAGAGACGGTTCCGAACGACCGGTCCCGAACAACCGATCTTGAGTACTGTGAGGCAATTTGGTTATGAGCGGCTACAACGACCTTAGAGAGTTTATCCAGGCATTGGAACGGGACGACGAGTTGATACGGATCACCGCCCCGGTTTCCTGTGATCTCGAGATTGCAGCGATCACGGATCGCGTCAGCAAATCGGCGGACGGCGCCAACAAGGCGCTATTGTTCACCAACGTCAAAGACTATGACATGCCGGTCTTGATCAACGCATTCGGCTCCAGCAAACGCATCTGCAAGGCATTGCAGGTTGACAGTCTGGACGACATCGCGCAACGTATTCGTCGGCTCGTCAAGCCGAAAGTACCAGAAAGCTTTGTCGACAAACTAGCTATGTTGCCTATGTTGATGGAGATCGGAAAATTCCCTCCCAAGCTGACGAAGGGCAGCGCTCCGTGCCAGGAGGTCGTTATCACAGATCCGTCGGAGCCGATGCTGGACAAACTTCCCATCATCAAATGTTGGCCGGAAGATGCCGGCGAGTTCGTCACTCTCGGAGTAATCATCACCAAAGATCCACAAAGTGGACATCGCAATCTCGGTGTCTATCGACTACAAAAATACGACAACGTAACGACAGGAATGCACTGGCACAAGCATCACGACGGGGCCAGGCATTTTGAGGACAGCCGCCGACAGATGGAGAATGGCTCACAACCAAGCGAACCGCCTAACTATGGTAGTTTCTTCGAGAAAGAGCTTTATGAAAAGCCCGGCAACAGGCTGCCTGTAGCTGTGGCTCTCGGCTGCGAACCGGAGGTGACCTATGCCGCCACCGCCCCTCTGCCGCCGGACATCGATGAGCTTCTCTTTGCTGGTTTTCTTAAACAGAACCCGGTGAAGATAACCAAATGCAAGACAGTAAATCTCGAGGTTCCAGCGAACGCAGAGATAATCATTGAAGGATATGTGGATCAAAAAGACCTGCGCACGGAAGGTCCGTTTGGAGATCATACCGGCTTTTACAGCCTGGCTGGACTGTTCCCCACCTTTCACATTACGGCAATCACCCACAGAAACAATCCAATCTATCAGACGACGATAGTTGGGAAACCTCCGCAGGAAGACTGTTATCTGGGCAAAGCCACCGAAAGGATTTTTCTGCCGATGGTTCAGCTTTTGGTTCCTGAAATAGTCGACATGAACCTTCCCTGGGAAGGCGTTTTCCACAATTGTTGCATAGTGTCTATCGACAAGCGTTTTCCCGGTCATGCCAGAAAGGTTATGAGCGCAATCTGGGGGCTGGGACAGCTCATGTTCACAAAATTCGCCATCATCCTTGATAAAGATGTCGATGTGCAAAACCTCTCCGAGGTTGCCCTCAACGTTTTCGGCAACACCGATCCCAGGCGCGATATGATGTTCGTAGACGGACCGCTGGATATTCTCGACCATGCCTGCCCAATCATCAGTTACGGCTCCAAAGTCGGCATCGACGCCACCCGCAAATGGGCGTCCGAGGGATTCGATCGGACCTGGCCGAGTCCTATCGTCATGACCAAAGAGATTGATGATCTCGTACAATCCCGATGGGCCGAGTACGGTTTTGAAAGAATGCCAGTAGGCACGAAGAGATAAAGAAGGGCATTGCAAAGCATCGCCACGACGCGGGGGAAAAAAAAGCTGACTATCCTGGCTGCACTCGCCTGCGTACTGGAGTTATCTCTTCCAGCCGATGCAAAACCCTGCGATGACGCGGTGAATGCAGCCAAGCAGTTGATCCTGATTGGCAAGCTCCAGCAGGCGGCTCGTGTTCTCTCGGCAGGAATCGAAAAAGATCCAAAATGCTCCGAGCTTTTTCAATTGCGTGGTTGGTGCCTGTTTTATCTAAAAAAACCATATGAGGCTGTAAAAGACATCGACAAGGCGATGGAATTGGATTCCACTCGATATGAGAACTGGACGACTCGAGCCGAGATTCTTCGTCATTTAGCCAAGTATGACGAATCGCGCAAGGTGCTCGACAAAGCCATTCAGATCAGCCCCGCTCGACCGGAAGCCTATTACCTCCGAGGGCTGGCTTGCCTACTGCAGGGGCTTCAGATCAGGGCTCGGAAAGATTTCACGAGCGCTATCGAACGCGGCAAAAGTCACAGGTATCTTCTGTACTCATACTACTGGCGCGGACGCACAGAAGAGATGCAAGGGGACTATCGATCGGCGGTGGCGGATTTCGACAGATCGGTCAACTTAGACAAGATGGCGCGTGAAAAACCGGATAAAAAAGACGGATTCTGGCTCTTGACTATGGACCAGCAAAGTACAAAGGGGCTCGGTGTTCTAGAGCGCGGGTTCTGCTATGGAATACTGGGCGAGCACGAAAAAGCGATAGCTGATCTCACCATCGTTCTGCAATCTAAACCTAAAGAGACACTACTATATGAGAAGCGTGGACATTCATATCTGTGTCTTGGGAATTACAGCGAGGCATTGAAAGACTTCAATCGAGCTTTGCTTTTAGGGACGGAATCCACAGAGGTCTATTATCAACTGGGCATTACCCATTTTTGCCTCAAGAAGTTCACCAATGCCGCATCGGATATGAACGCCTGGTTGGAGCGAACATTCTGGAATGACAATACCAAGACGCCACTGGCGACCGTCATCGGCTACGTGTCGATGAAACGCTCGCAACAGGACGGCGCTGCAAAACAGCTGGTTGATAAGTTCGCCGAACACCAGGTCGAAGAGAACGGCTGGACTAGATCGATTTCCGCTTTGCTGGCCGCAAGGATAACACCGCAGAAGCTCGTATCGCTTACGGACAAACTCCCTAAGAAGGAGAAGACCAGAGCACAATGTTACGCCGCTCTTTACTTCCTGAGCGAAAGCAAGACGCAAGCAGCTGTGCCTTTCCTCAAGTGGATTAAGGAGCAAGGTGACAGAAAAACCGATGAATACACGATCTCAATGTGTGAACTTGGCGGAATCTTGGAAAGCCACCAGGGTGCAATTATGAGCCGTTAAACCGACTCGAAATAAATTTCTAGTTTTCAAGCGGTATTTTTCATTTTTCATGCGTTGAAAGTGGTGCATTGAGGGCATAAGGAGAATACGAACTCGATATTCCTGACTGCGAGCGGACACATGCAGCATGGTGAGTTTGGCTTGGTCGTTCCTTATAACTTCGTGAGTGTGCGTCATGAATCAAATGAAGCGCATAGTTGGTCTTTTCGTGCTCGGCTTATCAATAGCCGTGATGGCCTATCAACCTGCCAGTGGTCACAAGGTAGAGCCAGACGAAGTTTACCATCGTGCCTGGCAACTAGTTAAAGACAATTACTACGATGCCTCCTACAACGGCGTCAATTGGAGAGAGCTTGAACACAAGTTCGATTCCAAAATCGAAAAGCTTGATGATGCGCACAAATACATCAAAGTGATGTTGAAAAGCCTCAACGATCCATACACTCGTTTTCTCGATGTGAAAGCATTCCAGGATGAAAATGATGCAATTGACGCCAAGATAGTCGGAATCGGGATCAACCTTCAGCAGACCAAAGACAAGACAAGACTCTTGATCACCAGAACGATAGAAGACGGTCCAGCAGAAAAAGCTGGTATCAAACCTGGTGACGAAATCGTGGCAATCGACTCCTCAAATGCAGTTGGTATCACGCCCGAACAAGCCGCCGAAAAGATTCGTGGACAAGCCGGAACAGCGGTTCAACTGACTGTCAAGCGTGATAGAGAGACAGACCCAAGAAAAGTTTCCATCACGCGCAGCGAAATCATTATCAAAGCAGTGAGCACTAAGATGCTCGACAACAACATCGGCTACATTCAGCTCACGACCTTCATCTCCAATGATGCAGCCAGAGAGTTCAGACAAGCGCTCAAAAAATATAATCGCGCCGATGGATTGGTTATCGATCTGAGAGACAATCCAGGCGGTCTGCTGTCCAACGCTCTCGAAATCGCCGACATGCTTTTGGAGAACGGTCCTATCGTCAGCACGATAAGCCGTCATGGCAAACACACCGACCTCTCTTCCGGAACACCTCTGACACATCAACCACTGGTGGTGCTCATTGATGAAGAAAGTGCAAGCGCCAGCGAAATTTTGGCGAGCGCTTTGAAAGACAACAAACGTGCAAAACTGGTCGGCAACAAGAGCTACGGCAAAGGACTGGTACAAGAGATCAACAAGTTGCCTGGTGGAGCCGCTGTACACATCACAGTGTCCCGCTACCTTACACCGAATGGCAGCGACATCAACAAAATCGGCGTAAAGCCAGACATTCAAGTGCAAGAGAAAGAGGAGCAACTCAACGTCGCCATCAGCTGTCTGAAAGGAGACATCGCCACCCTCAAGAATCCTGTTCGCACAAGCAGTCTGTCGTACAGCAGATAAACAGAGACTTCCGGCAGGGATTGGGAATCCCCAAAAGCAAAACGTTCGTCACATAGTAACGAACGTTTTTGTATTTCCGTTTTTCCGCATTCTTGAAGAATCGCTACTGCAGTTATAGACCCTTCTTTGTGCATTGCGGACTTGTCATATATTGCAGTTAAGTTACTCTGGTTGAAACCTTTACCAATACTGATGTAAGAAAGCAGTATTCAGGGTCTAGACGAGTTGACATATTCTAAAATGATGTCAAGATTACTAGATAAGGCCCGATTTACTACATATTGCCGAAAACACCCTTCCTTGCCGATTCTGGCATTTACAGACGGGAGAACGTAATGAATTCTCGACCAACCAACTTACTCATCGTGTCGCTGCTTGCCGTGTCATTATCGGTCGGTCCCGCATTTGCAGGCACCAAGGCGGATCAGACTAGGCTCGAGGACGCGATGACGCAAGGGACTCCAGGGCGGTCGGGTTGGACTCAGCCTTCTAATGGGTCCGGGTCCGGACAATCTGGCTGGACTCAACCACCATCAGGCACATCCAGTCCGGGTCAGTCTGGATGGACGCAGCCTTCTGGATCTTTCGGCGCTGGTCAATCAAGCTGGCAACAGCCTTCCGGTTCTTCCAGCCCAGGTCAATCAGGCTGGCAACAGCCTTCCGGTTCTTCCAGCCCAGGTCAATCAGGCTGGCAACAACCTTCCGGCGCTTCCAGTTCAGGTCAATCGGGCTGGCAACAACCTTCCGGCGCTTCCAGTTCAGGTCAATCGGGCTGGCAACAAC
>CAZISK010000159.1:0-863 GCA_964541355.1 uncultured Candidatus Obscuribacterales bacterium | reverse complement strand
CTTCCGGCGCTTCCAGTCCAGTTCAATCAGGCTGGCAGCAGCCTTCCGACGACGACTCGGGCAACGCGGATCAATCAGGCTGGACACAGCCAGCCACAGCAGGTCAACCATCGGCTCCCGGACAATCGGGATGGACGCAGCCTTCGACGACTTCTTCCGCTCCGGGGCAATCAGAATGGAATCAACCGCCTTCAACATCCACACCCGGACAATCCGGCTGGATACAGCCTCAAGGTGGCACCTCGGGTGGTGGCACCGCACCACTCCTCGGCGAAGTTCTTCTTCAAGAGCAAGCCAGTGGGGGCGGTCAGCCCGGCGCAATGGGCGCTCAAGGCATGGGAAGCGATGGATCCAATATGAATGGCATAGGCATGCAGAGTGGCATGGCCGGGATGAATGGCATGCAAGGCATGGACGGCATACAAGGCATGGGCGGCACCATGCAAGGCATGGGCGGCATGCAAGGTGGTATGGGTGGTCTCGGTGCTCTCATGGGCGGTGGCAATGGCGGAGCAGGAGGCATTGGCACAGCACTGCAAGCTATCGATTTCATCATGAATGTCATGCCCGGCAAGAATCAGGCCATGGGTGGCGGAGGCGGTGGTGCACCAGGTCAAGGTGGACCAGTCCGATATGCGAAGCCGAAAAAGCCACTGCCTATTATTGGTGGCACAGGTCGCACCCTCAACCGCTCGATAAATAAGGGTCTTAATCGCGGTATCAATATTGGTGTCCAGAGAGCGATCATCCAGGGCGCCAGATCGGTTCGATTCTAACTGAACACCGCATCGACATTAGCTATGTTTGGGGGGTCGCTTACGAAGCAAGCATCAGGACGTATGCGGGTGAAACATAGTCAATTA
>CAZISK010000158.1:0-11692 GCA_964541355.1 uncultured Candidatus Obscuribacterales bacterium | reverse complement strand
TAAGCATCGAATAGATGAGTTCACCCTCGGCGTTCGTCTTTTCTCCAATGGATCTTGCCATCTGTGCCAATCTGCTCAGACCTGCACCGCCCGCGATAGCAGAGCTGGTCGCGACAAGTTTTCACAGTCACGACAACAGCACTTTTATAGCGCGGCATCGACCAGAGGACTCTTTGAGGAATTTGTTGGAACTGAGTACAAGGCAGCCTACAGCAATCTATCCAATCGATTTCAAGAAATCGTCAATATGCTTTTCGGCTTCTTCCTTGGTGTGACCGTAGTGCGTCTGCAGGCGACCCAGCAATTCCTCTCTCTTTCCATCGATCTGCATCATATCGTCGTCGGTGAGCTTGCCCCATTTCGACTTGGCTTTACCTGCGAATGCTTTCCAATCACCTTTGATCTCATCCCAATTCATGAAAATTCCTCATTGATTCAACACACTCTCATTGTTCATCGAATGCATTAAAACTGGGTGAAGACTCTTCACATAGACACTCGCTTTGCGGCAAGACCTGGTCTCTAACTGCTAGACAACAGACATATAGTTATGGAAGCAATCGTTGTTCACCCAGTTTTAACACCCTTAATGGAATACTGAGAATAGGAAGATTGCCAGCAATTGGCAATTAAGGGACAAAAACGCATTTTGATGAAACAACACGTAACGAATAAGACACGAAAAGTAATCGTCTTTCTAGGTATCACAATCATTGTGATCATGGGCATTTTCCCACCATGGGTATATGTTGACGATAGTAAAGTAGAACATCCCATGGGCTATGGACCTATTTGGAAGCCACCTGTCGAACGCCACCAAGAATCGGCAGAATTGTTCGGTCTCAAATTACAGCTGAACCTTCAATCACAAGCGGCCAACAGCATAGATATGTTGAAGTTGCTTATGCAAGTCGCAACTGTGTGTGCCGTTACCGGTGGTGCGCTTTTTCTTCTGAAGAGATCAACAGTTTCATAGAACTAACGCTCAACTGGGTTCCATCAACCTGCGTATTCTCTGCATTGAGACGGAGAAGAGGATCGGCAGCAAAGGAATAGCCTTAACTCAGTTTTCACATGGTTGCTCCATAATGAGAGTATGTGATGGTTCCTCGCAGAGCAGTTCAAGGCTGCCGTGGCAGGCGCGGAGTGTTTCATACACAAACGACTACTACTAGAGGACATTTTATATGAATTTCAATGTTATAACAGGAAGCCGACGGGCTCGAGGTGACGTGAAGAAGACGCCGGAGAGATTGAGCAACAATAATCGCAGAAGAACGGTACTGAGGCTGCTCGTCGGTGGGACCATTCTAGTCGCACTTTCGTTTCAAGGCATCGCTGCCAGTGGCAAGGGCGACAATGCCAACAAGAAAGAGAGGCAAGCCGATAATCGTGCTGAACGAGCGCAAGCAAAGGCTAACATTCAGTCTGCAAGAGAGAGCAGGATTGATAATCGTGCCGCCGCAACGGACGCTCGCGTAACTAATCGTCAAGAAAGACGCAACACTCCCGCGCCGGAGCGAAGACCACTGGATAAAAGAGCAGAAAAGCGCGCGGACGATATCCGCACTATGCAACAAGCGAACGTGCGCGCGGACAACAGAGCAGACAAGGCATTAGATAAAGCGGTCCGAGATCAAAGAGCCGAAAATCGTGCAGATGCCCGTGCCGACAACCGTAGGGACAACCGCGCTGAACAAGCGGCTCGCGACAACAGTGCCGACGCCCGTGCAGACGCCCGTGCCGACAACCGTGCCGAAAACCGCAGGGACAACCGGGCTGAACAAGCGGCTCGCGACAACCAGAGACGCTGGGACTATCGCATGGATAATCGCAGTCGCTACCAGACCTACAGAAAATATCGCAACAACTGGAATGAGCAGAGAGTATATCTCAGAGCAAATCTCCGCAGGTTTAATCAGATTGCCAACTATAACCAACTACAGCAACAGCAGATTGACAGCCAAATGCGAGCAGCTTATCTTGCATATCACAATAATCGATACAATGGTCAGTACAATTGGGATAACTATTCCGATCCTAGATTCCTCGATTATTTGCAAACTCGCAAACCTTCATTGCTTCAGACAATTCTGTCCGCCCTCGGGTTAGGACGCGATGACGATTATCTCTATTCCTCCGACTGGGACAATGAGCGCTCGCAGCTTGCGCAAAATATGGCCAACATTCACCAGCTGGCTGTCGAAGGCCGCATTACATCATCACAAGAACAGTCTCTACTGGATCAAATGAGACCTGAATTTATGGCCTATCACAACAATGACTGGAATGGTAACGTTACCTGGACGCAGTATTCAGACCCTGGTTTCGTCGACTACCTCAACAGGCAGAAGCCGTCCATCTTAACGACCGTCCGTGACTTCTTGATCAGATAAGAGTTGGTCGCTGATGTACCTGGATCCGCACAAGCTCGTTGAAGCTGAAAGCGATGCCAGATCAGGTACATCCGACTGTTCGCCGGGAAATACACAATTGTAAATCGATAGTCCATCAGCATTCACCGGACCGCGACGTTCGTGGCGGTCGCAAAGGAAGCTGATGTGCGTTGGCGAACAATCGCCGAAAGTCATATTTTCATAACGACTTGTATATTAAAGCCGAGGAGATTTTATGGGGATACTTGGGTTCATTTGTTATTTAATTGTTGCTTCAGTGTGCGCATACATCGCTGAACGCCTGGTGCCAGGGGTGATACCAGGAGGCTTCATTACCTCAGCGATAGTTGGAATCATTGGTGCCTGGATCGGCGGCAGCCTTATTGGTCACTTTGGCCACGAACTTGCCGGCGTCTCTTTGGTGCCTTGTATTCTTGGATCGGCAGTGCTGGTCTTTGGTGTTTCCTTCTGTAGCAAACAATTCAGGCGCGGAGGCGACTGAACTACAGGATAAGATGCTGATTGTCACTGAAAACGAAAAGCACTTGATTTTGAAAAACCATTTCGACAATCCTAACGGGATTGTTCATGGTGGCACATTTTCAACAGGTCAAATTATCTAGTCAGAGTTTCCAGGTATGTGAGTTGGAGAGTTCAGATATTGTCGTGACGGATTGCTCGCTTCCCTGTGAGCTGAAAGGGTTCCGGGTGTTTTTTCTAATCAAAATGTGCTATTATCAAAAATCATTTGATGTGCGGAAATAGACTGCGGTCTAGACTCCATAAGGCAATCCTACTCACAAATATGGCAATTCGACAACTTTCTTTCAAGCTGATTCTGGTTACGCTGCTTGTCAATTCAGCATTCACGGTTCTTGCTGACTCGGCGGAGGCTAAGCGTGCCTCGATTCCTCCCGGGCAGAGCTTGTTGATCATGAGCAAGCCCGGTAAGGATCCTGATCGGTTCAAACAACGGCTTGAGAAGCGAGGACTAGCAGTAGTCAACGAAATTAGGTGCGCGAAAGACTCATTTGCAATCTATGAGGTTCAGCCGAAGACCGGTAATATCAAAACAGCTCTGAACCAAGTTCTTGCGTCGCAGGATGAAGATCTAGAGGCTGCAGAGGTAAAGTTCGGCTCAAAAACAAACGCATGCACACCGTCGATCAATGATCCCGAATTTCCATCGCAAACGCATCTGCAAACTTTGAATTTTAGCGAGATGAGATGTTTGCTTGACGCGATGGGAATTTCACAACAACAGCAAGCTCGAGTGACAGTTATAGATGCAGGCATTTCTCCAATCACGAATGAGATGACCGATGTCGTGCAGTTCCACTTTGTCGCCGGCGCAAATGGAGTTTCGGAAACGCCCTTCGATACCGGAATTCACGGTACCGCAGTGTCATCTGTTTTGGGTAGCAGAACCAACAACGGCAATCTGTTCACCGGCATATCATCCCACTCCAACCCTGCGGTAAAACTTATTTCGCTTCGAGTAGCCGACAATACAGGTGCAATCGATACGATGGATGCTATTCGAGCGTTAACCTGGTGTATTGATCATCAAACAGAACGTGGTGGAGCCGGAGTCATAAATTTGAGCATCAACTCCACACAGCTTCCGACGTACAATGGCTCGACGATTGTTCAAGGACTTGCAAAATCGCTCAAAAAACAAGACGATTTGATCGTCAACGGCGCCGGCAACTTGGGCATCGAGGATCCGAGTAAGGAAAAATACATTCGCAGAGTGGCCGGTCTTGATGAATCCGAGGTGCGCTGGGTCAACTCCAACTTTGGTCCCTTTACAGCGGCTGCTCCCGCAGTGAATGTTCGCTGCTGGAATAACTCTACGTCGGCGCCCTTCTATGCCACCGGCACGTCCCTTTCGACTCCCTGCTGGGCGGGAGCTGTGGCATTGATAATGAGCCTGAATCCCAACCTCACTGCTCCAAAAGCAGACAAGCTCCTGTTCAAGGAAGGAAGAGAGACCTCGCAGGGCTATATCGTTCCTGATTTGCGTGCTGCCGTGATCAAAGCTCTAAAGCTAAAGCCATAGGCCAGGACTCTTTTCCATGTTTTGAGTCTATGCCTCCACGGCTGGTGCCAGGACATCATGTGTGCATCTTCACTTGACTTTGCTTGGATCGATCGAATTGATTTGCTCGGACCTCGGATTTTTTTAGTTCGTGCAACGTTTTTGCGATAGCTTTCTTAGCCAATCCACACCATATCGAAGCTCTCCCGTCGACATCGAGTGATTGCCGCTCTGCGCTGGGTAAAACGCTACATTCGACCGATCCTCGCGATGCCATGCAGGCGCAGTGTCTATGTTTGTGAAGTTGGTTTTCTCATTAAGCTTGCGATGCACCACACGAACATCGCTGCGTGCAAAATCACCACCGGCCATAAAGCCATCCCCACTGATACTAGCTGGATACCTGCCAATCCCAGGATCAGAGCGGCACCTAGATTGTAAATCGCCATCGCGGTGACCAGACCCCTGGCCGCGCGGCTTTGCCAATCATAATGCACAAACCAGCTCGCAACACCAATAGTTAGCAGTGCCATTCCGGCTACTCGTCCCAAGACTATCGCCGAAGAAGTAGTCAGGGGAGAACCTAGAAGCATTGTTATTGTCTCTGATGGGCAACAGAGAAGTGCCACGCCGACACCAGCTTCGAGCACAGCGGTCACGATAAACAGAGTTTTCATTCGTACTTCACCTAGATTCGACGTTGTTGCGGATTTGCTCAATCGCCATCACTCTGCTTTGCGCTTCCTCGGCTTCGCCAAGTTTCCATACGAGCGATTTTGTCTACAAATTGTATTAGATATCATCGGTAGCACACTCATCCAACTCGCCATAAAAGTGAACCTCACCACCACGACCTGTCCGCAGACTTTACATACCGCTCATAACATCCTCACAAGTCGAGTCTAGTATTCAAAGATGGGATTGGGACGGCGAGGCGGACGAGGTATAGATGCTAGAGTTTCAAGAATCGCCCTTTCGAGGAGCCGATGCACCAGCAAGCACCGCATCTGATGCAAACAGTGCCGGTCTCGTCAGAGAGCTCACAAACAAAGCACCAGATCAGCGTCTGCAGTTGCTAGGTGAGAGACAATCGAGCGTGGCGCCAGCTTCGAATTCAGTTCTCCCCCAAATCGAGTTGACCAAGTCAGCGCCTCAGCAAGATTCATCAAAGAACGCGAGTAACGGTATCGATACCGGCTCGGAAGTGAGGACACCGCAGCCTCGGAAAAGCGGTGTTCTTGACACAACAAGAGCGTTGATAGACCAAATTCCAGCCGCTGAAGCCATGGTGGGAGCCATTACTACACGAATCGCAGTGCTTGGAATTTCAGACCGATTGCATGTGGATCAGTACACCGTAGGAAGAGAGCTGGCAAAACTGAAGAGTCCGGTAGCAAGACAGCTCTCGCAAACCCTGGAGTCCATGCGTAAAGACGGCTGGCAAGTCTGGAAACAAGGGGCAAGTCTGCCGGATCGAGGTGAATACGTCCCTTCCGCAAAGAAGCTCTGGTATTCGCCAAAGGGCTCAATGACAGCCTATATGGCTGGATTAGCACAGTCTCCAATCAAGCAGACGGTGGTACCACTGGCGGAGAATTTGGCATACCATCACAAGAACCTTCTGACATACAGTCCATGGTGGGTCGATCCACTGTCCGGTAGCAAAGACGCTCGAATAATGGCAACACGCGAAGTGCTTAACGGCATCAAGCCTCGTTTGGTGGATGTGCATATAAGTGATCAACTGAATCTCAACGACTCCCTTACGACAGAAAGAAGAACAGCGTTAAAAAGAGGTAGTTTGGGTGCGCAAATCTTGTCTGAGATGCCCGACACCCGAAAAGCGCTGGGCGCCAACCGAAATTATGCCAATCGGCTCGTCAACGAATTTACGGAGTGGAAATTAGGTGGGGTGGTAGACAGAATGACGGGTAAGGTGAGCGCATTCGATATAAAGGCTGGTCTGAACTCCATCCCTGAGGCATTGGCCCAGGACGCCAGTGTGAAAGAGTATCTAACCAAGCCAGGCACCGTCGAGCAACTGCGCAAAGACTGCATGTTCGAGCGACGTCTCAGATTGGCTTCACTGTCTGGATTCACTGAGACCAGGGCCGGCTCCCTGATGACCAGAGGAGGAAAGATGATTGGTGCGGTCGGTCTGTTTGCGTTGGCAAATGACGTCGGAGGAGCTTTTCAGGAGAGCACAGGAAGCGGCTTTGGCAGAATCGGTAAAGTAGTAGTCGACTGGTTGGGTTTTGAAATGGGCGTTAGAGTTGGAGGCAGCCTCCTTGCCGAATCACTTCCGAAGATGTCTTCAAAAGGAAGATTGATCGGCACTTTGGGAATGGGTCTCTTGAGCGCCCACCTCACATCGGAGGGCGCCAAGACTGGCGAAAAATATATAAAAGAGATGATCGATACAGAGCTCGCTCGCCGAAATCACGCGCGTCGACTATCAATTACAGACTTTAGTCACTGATACTTTTTCACCAATTCAATCGCTCACTCAGTCCTATATGGTGAATGATCTGAGGATATTGCCATGACAATCCACTCACTTCAAACGACCGGAAATCTGCCGCTTCAGAAGGAAGACACGCCTCCCAACATGTCTATCTTCTTCGAAATCTACGACTTCGATCTTGTTCCACCAACTCTTGAAAGAGATCAAATTTTGTTCGGTAAGACCCTAGATGCGGTATCAGATACTTCGGAAGGCACCGAAGGAGCGGCACGACTTAAAACCGCTGGTTGAGCACTTCGACTTCCGCACGACTGAAGCCAAAACGAATCAGAAAATGCTTGCAATCGCATCTGTAGCCTGCCCCGCAAGCTCACTTGCAAACAAATCGAGTAACTTTGGGTCGTACCTGTACTCTGCATCTGCAAACATTCGGTCCAGCGCTACGTGCTCCGGAAGGGGTTCCCGAAATGGTCTCCAACTTATCATTGCGTGGAATGCGTCAGCAATGAAAATTATGCGAGAACCTAGCGGAATGTCCTCACCCGCTAACGCACTTGGATAGCCAGAACCATCGTAATGTGCATGATGGTGGAGAACGTACTGCCTTACGCGATCGGTGGCAAACGGAACTTTCCCTATGAGTTTTTCAACAACACGAGCGCTGCGCACGGGATGTTGTTTGACTATTGCCCAATCCTCGTCGCCAAACCACTTCGGCTTCCACAGTGTTTCCTCCAGTCCGGCAAAACCAATATCATGTACGATGCTTGCAAACTCCAGTTCCTTCATGTGAGCTGTATCAAGATCGAGCGCTTTACCAATGAGCAACGCATACTTCGCCACGTGGTCGCCGTGTTCTTTGTGGACGTAATCGCTTTTTTGTCGGACCCTGTAAAGTCCTGGTGCAACTTGGACCGGCGAGTATCCATTGTATTCGAGGATGGCCGGCGTTCTGACTTCCAAATATTTTGTTTTGCCATGCGAGTAGGCGGTTAACATCTTTTGATTTAACGAACTCTGCGACAAACAGGTTACAGTGTAGGCATTGCCGGTGACATCATTGGCTAATACCACTTCTGGTGCTGAGATACCTTCCGAGATTGACTGCGGAAGACATTCGAGGCACTCCAGAGAAAGATTGCCTTGTTGATAGTTTGCTTTGATCATGATAGTGTTCATCTCGATTTAGGGATAATCCAGACGAAATGCATCTCGTATTTCGATTCTAAGACAACCGCGTAATCTCACCAGAGTTCTTACTGAACTGCCAACTCGATCAAGAGCCATTCGCACACGCTCGGCGCTCACCTGCCAAACCGCTCATATTGCGCTTCCAAGAGCACTCCATTAGAGAGTCATTGTGAAATGATGGTATTTTACCGTGTTCAGTAAGAGAAGTGTTTTCACAGAGATGGCACAGAGCTGGATCCACAGATCAAGCTCATGGTCCAGCCCGAAGTCATATTCTCAAGGTGTTTTTTCTTTCGAAGGTTGAGTCCGCTTAAGATTTGGATTTCTTTCCGTCGCTGAGTCAATTGCCTGCAGGCGCAACGCAGCTTTGTCCGTCAGCGCAAGGCCTGAATCAACATCCAGCCTCCAAGAACAAAGACGAATGCGGAGACAACGCGCTTGAAGGTGCGCTCATTGATGCTATGCAAAAGACGCATGCCGACTAGTGTGCCGGCGGCTACGCCGATGGAGCCAGCTACTGCAAGCGGCCAGACGTGGGCGATTCTGTCCATTTGGGAAAAGAAATAGACAGGCATGCGGGCCGCATCGACAAACAATCCGATAGCAGTGGCGGTGGCGACAAATGCTCTCTTATCGAGATTGAATCCAAGCAGCGCAGCGCTTCTAATGCCTCCCTGGTTCCCTACGAGCCCACCAAGACCGCCGGAGAGTGCGCCGGCAATCCATGAAGCCGCACCGTGAAATCGAAGTTTTTCACTCACACCTGTGACTCCCATTATTCCAGCAAGAATCAAAATGACACCAAATACAAATGTGAGAGGTGGTGAGTTGATCCAGCTATAAATCGCCGCACCGGCCAGCCCCCCAAGGGCACTCGTAATGCCGAAGCTCAGCAGGACCTTTCGATCTATGTCCCTCCTGAGACTCCAGCAGCGAATGGCGCTGCCGATGAAGTGTGGTATTGACACCACTGCGACTGCAAGCTTCGTATCAACCTGCAAGCTCATAACCGGTGTCAGGATACTGCCGATTCCGAACCCAGCGACTGACGCAACTGCCCCGGCAATTGCTCCTGTGATTCCAACAATCCATGTGAAAGGATCAACCATTAGTTACCCGATAAAGGGGAAGGAACCTTGTTGATACCTGTGATCTTGTTGTGCGGATTTTATTGTGCGCATTAAATTTCCATTCGGGAACTAGAAGTAGTGATCTTACTCAGGAGTAACAAGTTTCCCACACGGGAAAGTATATAGCATGGACTCTGGTAAGGACTCGACCTACGAACGATAAGATCGGAAGCTCAAGTCAATGCACCTCCAAACAAGAATTGCGGAATGTCAGATAAGAACGCCACTCTTTGCTCTCGATGTGGTCGACCGATGAAGAAGGCCGGATCGGGCAGTATCACACAATGGATTTTCGCTTGTAATTGTCATGACAAGAGCGACATCGAAGCTCATCCCGAGCATTTCGCAACGTGCCCAATTTGCAAAAAGCGTGTTTCGGACGGGAGAGCCGGGTCTCTCACTCAATGGGTCTTTCGAAATGAATCATGCACTTGTGCTGTCAACATTAACCGAACGGAAAAACCGAGTGTCAAAATCGATGCAAAATCGCAAGATCTGCCAACAGAAACGTATGTCGAGGAGATTGAACTAGAACTAGATCCAGACTCCTTTCCCAAGGATAGATACAAACCAATTGCTGAAATTGGAAGAGGCGCTGCTGGAATAGTCTATTTATGCCGGGATAGACTTCTACACAAAAAAGTTGCGGTGAAAGTGCTGAGGTCGGTGACGCCGGATCAACTTATGAGTTTTCAACGAGAAGCAAAGGCGACTAGCAAATTGAATCACCCGTGCGTAGTAGCGATTATGGATTTTGGCAGTACTTCAAGTGGTGCGCCGTATATGGTGATGGAGTATGCCAAAGGAATCAATTTGAAGCAATACGTCGATACTCATGGACCGTTGCCCCTGGAGCAGGCGATAGCGACGTTCGTGCAGATTGCAGATGCCCTTGAGGCTGCGCACCGAAGAGGTGTTTTTCATAGAGACCTGAAAAGCTCAAACGTTCTGATCGTGATCAGTGGTCAGGGATTAATTGAAGTGAGAGTCATCGATTTTGGCGTCGCAGTCGTAACGCATGCCACGCAAGAACCGACCATGTTGCAAGGCATTACAATCGTCGGAACACCAGCGTACATGTCACCGGACCAGGTGAATGGCTACCCGTATGATGCTCGCAGTGAAGTTTATGCGCTTGGTTGTGTCTTGTTCGAAGCGCTCACTGGACGAGTTCCATTTGAGGGTGACACCGCCCTTGAAACCATCGCAAAACATGCGCAAGATCCTGTACCGGCTTTACGAGATCTGCGTTCGGGTGATTTCCCAGACAAGCTGCAAACAGTCGTCGAGAAGTGTTTATCGAAAGATCCAGATCTACGGTTTCAAACCATGTCAGATCTTGGCGAAGCGCTTGAATCAGTTATCTACGTGACGGTTGCTGACCCGATCGAATCAAGCAAATCGCCACCGGCAGATGGGTTCGCACTGCCGATAGCTATCAGCCTGTTTGTTCTTCTTGGTTTGGGGTTATTAGCAGCTTACTATGCTAGTACCTCTCCAACAGGCTCCACAACCAAGGCATCAGATGAACCCAGGCACTTGGTACGCGAACCTAGCCACGATACAAACTTTAATATATTTCAAAGAAGTTGGGACGAACCGCTTCGAACCTATTCTAAAAACGGAATTGAAAGGACTATGACCAGTATCACTGTCTACTATGGAGATGACAACGATCTAAAGGCCTTGGACTTGAACGCCGCGCCAAAGACCGTGAACCTGGAGTCTGGAGCTTACACTAAAGCCGGATTTCAACGGCTCAAGGATTGTGGCATAATACAACTCAAACTTGCAGACAATGTGAACTGCAACGATGCGCTTCATTCTCTTGCCAATTCTCAAATTGAGTCGCTCTCGATAAATCGTTGTCTCGTTGACGACGAGTCGTTCTCATTTGTAGAGAGTTTGCGGCACCTCAAATACGTCAACATCTATAGTTGTGATCGATTCAAAGGAAGTGGATGGTATTACCTTTCAAAATCGCCCGTAAACACTGTTCGTTGGATTCCCACACCAGATGACTCGCACGCTTGGCAGTATCCGTCAAAGTATCTGCGGGCTGTTTGCGAATTGCCAAGCCTTAAAGTGCTAAGTCTTGATGGAGACGCTCTCAATCAGTTCAATTCGATTGCGCTTAGCAAATCAAAGCAATTGCAATCGCTAAACCTGTCAGGCGGTGTACACCCTTTAACAGAAAAGTGTTTTTCTGCAATCAATGAAATTAAAACGCTCAGAAAACTAGAGCTTCCAGGAACGATGGTGTCGACAAACATCTCAGCATTGCGAGGATTGCATTTACACCAGCTGAAGATTCCGTGGCTGCATTTTGATGCAAGCATGGTAAAGGCGTTGTTGAAACTAAATGTAGACGAATTAGAGCTCGGTTTTGCATCAGGAGATACGAAGTTGGTAAGGTATCTGTCTCAAATGAAATCTCTTCTACGATTTGTGGTTATTGGCGATTTCTAAG
>CAZISK010000157.1:0-11714 GCA_964541355.1 uncultured Candidatus Obscuribacterales bacterium | reverse complement strand
ACGTCGCGCTTGAAGGTTTTCCAGTACTGACGGGTTTCGCATTTGACTTCATCGAGGTCGAGCGGACGATTGCGCAACCATGGTGCGTACGTCTCCAGCAGCCGACGCTCCAACTCGAGCCGGATGGCATTGGCGGCGCGACTTCGGAAGAATTCCCTTCTTTCACCGGCAGACGCGCTCCAGCGAAGCCAAGCATCGGGTGCCACTTCGGTAAGAACATAGCGCCATTTTCTCGTAACGTCCTCTTCCTGCAACTCTTTAGCGCGGATCAGTCCGTTGTCGATCAACGCCCGTCGCAGTGCCGGATCTTGCTGAAGCGCACGCAAAGCCTCTATCAGCGCCTCTCGAGAGCAAACCTCCAGATAGTCAAGCTCGCTTCGCCGCAATAGCGTATAGGCGGAGTCGGGGCTGAGAATGGCGGGTACGCCTGCCCTCCAAGCGTTAATCAACTTCGAGAACGGCTTATGAAAATAGCGCTTGTCTGCGAAACTGCGAATGCCTATGACCACATCGACATCGCTGTAGTCGTTCCAGGCATTGGCATCTTTAATCGTCCATATCATGCCGAGCTTCCCGATCTCAGAGTTCCATTCTTCAGTTAGAAGTTCAGGCGCGATCTCGCGTTTAGTGTGCCCGAAGAAAGCAGCATTTTCAAAACGATCGCCGCGACCAGGATCACGACCGATCAACCCTGTCTGCGGCCAGAGCGGCACGAACTGCGCAGACCAATGCGCACGGTCCCTGGCAAAAAGTGGATCCAGCGGGTTTTGAACGATATGGATCTGAGCGTAAGGATGCTCGATCGTATCTGATTTAATCGATACTATCAGCTGCTTTGATGTCGGTCGAAATCCACGAGGCAGGGTCGGGCCGAAGCAAACAATCACCCCCTCTTCCGGAATCTGCTCGACAAGCTCGCATTCCAGACCGCTCTCCTTCAGCCGTATGTACGTCAACAAAATCCAACAGTAGAGACCATGCTGAAATCCGTACCAGTATTCGTCCGCTTTCTCGGGCCAGGGACGCGGCAGTGGATAGTAGTCGGCGGCAAGATAAAAGAAAATGGGCGGCGGACGATCCATTTGTCAGCCTCCCTGGCGCGGACCGAGTCGAGTCCTGCGCTCGACGGCGCGTCGATAACTTTCCTCGATAAGCGGCATGATGCGCTTACTATCGTAAGTCTCGACGACATGCCGGCGGGCGCACAGCCCCATCGCGACACGCCGCTCTCGGTCAGCCAACAATCCGGCAATCGCTCTGGCAAGCCGGCGCGGACGTTGGGGCGGCACCAGAACACCAAGGCTCGGCGTATTGATAATGTCCTTGATACCACCCACACTGGTTGCAACAACAGCTCGCGCGGCAGCCATAGCCTCTCTCACTACATACGGGAAGTTCTCCCAGATGCTCGGAAAAACACAGATGTCACTGCGTCGCAACAGCTCTGGTACCGCTTCCGGTGGCACACCGTCGGCGATTTCAACAGACTTTCCATACGGCTCGAGCCACCTGCGCAGGTAAGTCGCCATATCTTCACCCGGCACAGGCGACTTCATCCCGCGACCGATCAGACGAAATCGAGTCTCCGGTCTCTTTTTTAAAACATGAGGGATGGCCTTGGCCAGGGTAAGTACTCCCTTGCGAAACTCTAGCCGTCCGTAGTAAGTAACCGAACCGTCCCTTTGCTCGGCGGGAATGGCCAGAAGTGCCGGTGCCACGCACAGAGGCAGCGGAATCACACTTATACATTGCCTTTCGATGAGCCAGGATTGCGCAATCAAATCAGCCATATCCGGACAAAGCGCTACTATTTCATCGGCATCCAGCGCATGCAGACGCTCTGGATCTTCGAGGATACTCCTCCTGGCCTGGTCCTCATCCCAGCTTTGCCAGTACGGATTGAAAGCGTGTCTGACCTGCTCTTTGAGGGTCTGCCTGCGCTGAACACGGTTGAGCCCTGGCACGGTGAAATCGAGCAGTGTGTTGATCTCGCGCAACACCAATCCTGGTGTATGCAGCTTCAACACGAACGGAATTTCGGGCGCCATTTTCAGAATTGGCGCACAGTGAGCGAATCGGTCGACCCCCTCGACGACGTCGAAGGGACGCTCCTGATGCCGCTCCATGAATACCCTGGCAATAGAATCGCTGAAGGACGGTCTGTTGTCCACTACGACGCGATGCACCGGAATGCCGTCTTCCGTCTCGGTCAGGCTTCGGTCGGGACTACCGGAGAAGACCTCCACATCATGTCCTCTATCTGAAAGAAGTCGGGATATCTGGTGCACATATGTAGCAACACCACCATCGGCAGTATCAGGTGGATATTCATAACTGACGAGCGCTATCCGCATAAGCGATCCCACAACTTCTCTATTCGTGCCGCTAGACAAAGGCTGATTCGGTTACACCGTTGGACGTTTCAGATCATGCGAGCTGCTATTATATATAATCGACGTGGCGGTTTAAACCATACTGGAGATTCGGAGCAACACTCGAGCTGTCAAGTTCTGAAGCGAGATTGAGACGAAAGATCAAATGCGCATAGCATTTTTTGGACACGGAAAATTCTATCAGCCACAGGTCAGGGCGCTTGGCGCTCGAGTACATATCGAGCAGATTTTGAAGCGTCTTTCAGACCGCGGTCACGAGCTCTGGTCATCAAATCCACCACCAGACATGGATTTCGTTCAACCGATGCCCAAGGGACGGGTGGCGAGAATCAATCATTTGCGAAGCATGGACCTGCTCTATGCGCGCGTGGATTTCGAGCTACCCTTGGGTTGGTGGTGGCAGATAGATCCTGCCAGAGCATTGTTTCCCAGAATGATCTGGGAGCTTAACTGCGTACCTGAATTCGGGCAGTATGCCGGGCGCAGCTTAAATGCGGTCGCGGGCAACATCGAGTACTTCAGACGTCTTGCTAAAGTGTGCGATCTGGCCATCTGCGTCTCCGATGAGATGGCCGCCTATGCGAGGGATAACCTCGGTCTCAAGAACATAAAGGTGATTCCAAACGGCAGCGATCCGGAGCATTTCAGACCGGGGTTGAACAGCGCCACGGTGTTCGACCGAGAGGCGCTCAACGTCATATTTCTATCAGGGTCGAATCTGCACAATCAAAACATTTTCCTGTTCTGCGATGTGGCCAGAAAGCTATTGAGCATCAATAACAATAACAATATCAAGCTGCACACCGTGGGACCGTTCGATCATAAGCTGGTCTCACTTCCCAACATCGAGATACACGGAATCACGAGTTATGAGAACCTGCCCTACTGGCTTGACGGAATGGATGTCGGACTTTGCCTCTACCCTCCGGGTCCCTGCGAATACGCTTCGCCACTGAAGTTCTACGACTATCTGGCGGCTGGATTGGCGGTAATCTCCACGCCCCAGGCCCAGGTTCGCGAACTGATGGAGCGGTTCAATTGCATTGACTTGATGGTGAATGCCGATGATCCAGATGCCATACTGGAGAGATTAGTCGCGCTGGAGGCTGACCGCGAGCGAGTAAAGAGACTGGGCGCTCTGGGACGACAAGCCGTAGTCGATTACTACAACTGGAACAGAGTCGCCGAGGAGACGATCGCAGCAATAGACTCAGTCCGACACAAATGAACTATGTCCCTTTGATGTACTGGTTGCGAGTCGCTTGAGCACGGTCGCTGAATCGGCGCGCCTCTTTTATGCGGGTAATGTATTTCTGGCGACCGCCGGTCATGATACTCAGGTAGCCGCGCCAGAACTCGAGATCGGCTAGATCAGACTCGGAGCCGGACATCATCAGCCGAAAGCCGATCCGCCCCAATCTTAAAACACCCCAGACCATGCCATGCTCCCAGGTAAGCCCAAGACGCTCCCACACACGCGGCGAATTGGTGGCGGCGATCAGCGGTTCGAGATTGGGATGAGCCATTCCCTGCGCTCGAGCCAGACCTTTGACGGATGAGGCATTGACGCGAACACCGGCGATATGGTGATCGAGGACGAGCTTATCGGAATAGAGCAGCTTCCAGCCCGCTAGAGTCATAAAAATCGTGAGCTCTACGTCGCTTCCGGGTTTTCGACCGGCATATCCCTCAGTCTCCGAGAATGCAAAACCAGATTCGAGAATATGCCAGACAGCGTCCTTTCGAACAGTAAGTCCGGCGCTCCACATCCAACCTTGACCACGATAAATCTGCTCGCCGACGGCGTGCCGCTGTTTTTGTCTTTTAAACCAGTCGGGTGGGTCGCGATCAAAAACGCCTTTGGTGGCGACACCAAGCGCTCCAGCATCAGGATTATCCTGCATCGTTTTGAAAACTTCGTCTACCCAATTCTCTGGAACCCAGTTATCATCATCGATGAAGCTGACCAGTGAGTAGTCAGCCGATTCAATCGCCTTCATCCTGGCCTGCCGAATATCCGGTTTCGGGACGGAGATCACACGCAGCGGCACGCGATCGGACAGTCTCCAGGTGCTGGTGACAACGGCAATCGTATCATCGCTGGAGCCGTTGTCTACAACTATGAGCTCCCAGGGCACGGAGGCATCGCGATTCCTGGCGAGTCGTTCGAGACACTTTTCGATCCGCGCTGCGCCGTTAAACGTGCAGATCGCACAACTGACTCCGGCTTTTGTCACTAGCGACGATCTCCCTTGCACGACCCTTATCGGTCGCGGGCTTGATTATACAGGTGGCGCGCCTGTTTTTCCCTGCCCGGCTCAGAGGCTTCCGATTTATGCGCCGGCTTGATGACGGGCGCCGTATCAGTTAGTACAATGTGCAAATGCCTCTAAGGATAGGCTCGTCTCAGCTTATTGTCTTTGCAACAATTACATTGTTATCGCAAAAACGTTGATATCCGGGAGGCAGCCGGGAATAAAGTAAACGGTAGTAGAGTACATGGCACGAGAGCTGGGCGAATTTTATCTGTTGAGTCTCAAATCGAAACCAGCTTATCGCTTACCTCTTGTGAAGGATCGCAGTTTGGCGTTGATTTGCACGGGCGGAGCCGCCAGTAATCGACGAAAGAAGAATGCAAACCACGGCAGTGGTGATTACTGATGGCGACTGAATCAAAAAAAGGCAACCTGCACCTGCAAGAAATGAAAGATGTCTTCGACTGCATGCGTCTTGCCAATGCCAACATGCCGCTCCTGGTCGTAGCCGCCGCCTCTTCCGCCATCGTAGTTTTGGTCAACCTGGGAATCATCTCGCTGTTGTTTCCTCTGGCAGAAGGGTTGATAAGACAAGATTTCACTCAACTTTCCGGCGGCGTGGTCCAGACTTTGCGCCGCCACCTGCCTACCGATCATCAGGACAGCACCTCGGTCTTCTGTGTGTTGCTCGTTTTAATCTTCGCTTTTGTCGTCCTCAAAGCGCTGTTGTCCTACATACTGCGCCTGGTCATCTCGACTCAGGCTGAAGCAGCCTCCGCCAGGATTCTCGTCAAACTGGTCGGTCGCTATATGTCATTTGGCAAGCAATATCACGACAACACCAGCAACGAAAGAGTCAACTCCGACATGAGCAGGTGCAAAGCCTGGATTGTGCATCAAATGACCGGGTTCCACTCGCTATTGTCCAACCTGCTCATGCTGTGCTTCTATCTGATTCTCATGGCGGCTATATCATGGCAGCTGACGTTATCTCTTGCGTTTTTCCTGCCCCCTATAGTCTTGACCATCCGCTATTTCGTCACTCGACTGGAGCACATCGCCAAGGACAGAACCAGGTCCAATGACGATCTGCGCATCAAAACAGGTGAGCTGATCAAGCGCGTCAACCTGGTTCAGCCCTCCGGAAAGACAGAGCGGGAGCTAAGTGTTATAGGCGGACTGGCTCAAACGAAGTTCAACATCTCGAAAGACTATCAAAGACTCAACAGCTTGATCGAACCGCTCCAGGAGGTCGGCACCACCTCCGCACAACTTGCCCTCGCCTGGATGCTCGCTTTGGTCACCTCCTCTTCGAGCTTGTCTTCTGCACTTCCACCCAGCCATGTTTTCGTATTTTTCTATCTCTCGTCGAAAGTGATTCCGCTGTTCAACCTGCTCAATCAGTTTCGCACCAGATTGGCCGCTGATGCCGGTGGAATGGAGATTCTTCAGAGCTTCATGAGCGACGAAGGCAAGCACATCATCCCAAGCGGAAGCGAAACTTTTTGCGGTATCACTGACAGTATCACGTTCAAAGACCTTGAATTCTCCTACAAGCCCGGGATACCGGTCTTCGATTGCCTCAGTTTTCGCATCAAAGCCGGACTGGTGACCGCCGTCGTCGGCGAGACCGGGGCCGGAAAAACCACAATCGCACAGCTTCTTCTCCGGCTGTACGAGTGCGAGCCTTCACACATACTCATGGATGGGGTCGAAATCAACCAGTTCTCTCTGCAATCAGTACGAAGTAAGATTGCCTTCGTGCCTCAGGATCCGATGATTTTCGACGACACCTTGAGAGCCAACCTCTGTTACGAGCTGGACAACGAGCCCACAAAGGCCGAGGTCGAACGAGTACTCGACATAACGCAGCTCACTAAGGTGGTCGAGAGCTTGCCGAACGGACTGGACAGCCTGATTGGAGATAAAGGCGCGCAGCTGTCGGCCGGACAAAGACAGCGAATCGCAATCGCTCGAGCGCTTCTCAAGAACGCACCCATTCTCATCCTGGACGAGGCCACGGCCGCTCTGGATCCGCGTACGGAAGACCTGGTAATGAAAGCCTTGCTCAATGAAATGAGAGGGAAAACAATTCTCCTAACCAGCCACAGGCTATCAACGGTTGGATACGCGGACTGTATCTTCGTCCTCCAGGGTCATCAGATCGCGCAATTTGGAACGCTCGCCGAGCTTACCGCCGAAGATGGACCGTTCACCCGATGCTTCAACATCCAGAAGGGTGCAATCATGATGTCCTGAGCATGGGTCAATGGCTGGATAAGCCCATGATCGACAAGAGCTTTTCACGCTCCGCCTCCCAGGAGAAGCGCTCCTTCACACGCATCCAACCAGCCATGCCAAATCGCAATCGTTGTTCGCCGTCGGCGGCGAGCGAAAGAATGTTCTGCGCCATGCCGCTTGTGTCATGTTCGGCAACCAACCACCCTGTTTCGCCGTGCGCTACAGCCTCAGGAATACCGGCATGGATAGTCGAGACCACCGGGAGCGTATGCGCCATAGCTTCGAGAACCGCGACCGGAAGCCCCTCCTGATCATGTGTTTGCGCGTCGGTGACTGAGTGCTGGATGAAGACGTCGGCTTCACGCATACGACGCATGACGAAGTCGTGACTCTGTACGCCGTAGAGGGTGACAATGTTGGTCAATCCATGGGTTCTAACAAAATCTCTGGCCTGATCGAAGAGATAGCCGCCGCCAACAAAATCCAGCCTGAGACAGGGATTGTCAGCGCTGGCTTGACGAAAAGCCTCGAGAGTGTCGAGCGGTCCTTTCTTGCGAACCATCCGTCCAACAGCCAGACAGCGCACAATTGTGCTCTCACTAGATCTGACGATCGCTTCCGGCACGACGACGCCACACGGCACGACATGCAGCTTTTCCTTATTCAGCCCAAGCTCGACAAGATAGTTGCGGCTGTGTTCGCTGACCAGAATAACGCCGTCGCTATCCTCCAGTTGACGATACTTCTCCGTCCATCCTTTTTGGCGTAACCGGGTAAAGACATCGTAACCATGGGCATGCGGAAAGATGCGCAGTCCCATTTTTTTTGCGATCGCCAGCCATTCTGTCGACAGATCGAGATACTCGACCATCAAGGTGGAAACGTTGTTCTCCTTCAGAAAGCGCTCGGCCTTTTGCATCTTGAAGGCGTGTTGATTGCGACGCTTGAGCCCCAGCTTTGCAAACAAGCGCCGTTGAAAAGATGTTTTTTCATCCGGCTCCAGAACCAGAAAAGGCGAACGAGCCTTCCAGGCCGACTCAGTAAACTGGCAGATAGCCACCGTTCCATCCGGATAAAGATCGTCGATATGCTTGTGAATAAAGGTCTCCGAGGGCATGCCGATGTGCCGGCAGATAATGGCCAACTTCGGCTTATCGACACCTCGGTCAATGTCATGATGATTATTCATGCATTCCAAATTCACTACCTGTAAGCTGGTATCACAATACCAGACAAACAGTTTCTATAGTATATTCAGTCAAACAAGCAGCGCACCATTCGATGACAGCTTCAACTCCATCTACTTGCTTCTACATCCAGTGCTATGGAGAGCGGGCTGAGCTTCTCAGAGTGTGCTCAGAGATCCGAAAGTCCTATCAGGAGTCGCGCATCATCGTCTGTTTTGATGGCGATCGAGAGGACAAGAGCTCTCTGGAAAAGCTCTGGGCCGACCCGAACATCGAGATTGTCGAAGGCGAACAACTTTATCGAGTTGAGCACGGCGGCGCCGTTTGCCATCGCATGCTGGAACTCTTTCTGGATAAACCAGCGGATTTCTTGATCAAGGTCGATCCCGATACGCGTATCGTCAAGCCATTCACCTTCTGGCCCACGGCAGATCGATACTTCGGCGGCACCATTGTCATGTCCGGCGAAAGTATATCTATACAAGGTGGATGCATGATTTTCAGCAAACAACTTTGCATTCAACTGTACGAGTCAGGCATCCTCGCATCAGACGAGTTAAGACCGCCCGCTTCAGCGTGGGTAGGCAGCGCGCCGTTGAGATATCGCGCACAGGTGCTGGGGCTGACCAGCCACGACTGGACTATCGCTTATGCCATCGCCAAGCTCGGGGTCCCGGTTTGCTGTCACCCACAGGTGTTGTCCAGATGGGAAAGCTTGCGCCTCAAAGACCTCCCCTCATACTACTCTGCAGCCATCATTCATCCCCACACTACAGGCATCCTCGGCGTTTTATCCTGGAAAAATTTGTTGCGGAAAGTCAGAAACGAGAAACTGAACGACTACGGCTCAATCTCCATGGATAGACAGTTCTCATTCAAAGCCTCCGATCTTACCGGACAAAGTTTGCTTGCTCCCGTCATGCTCTGGCTCTTGAATACAGTGGAAGCGACAGGCACGGTAAGGGTGTTTGATAGCCGACAGATATGCGCTGATCTATCAGGATTTTTTCGCGAATGCCTGAGCGCAACTACAGAAGGCGATGGCGATGAAAACGCCGTTCGACAGACAGATGCCGTCATCTTCGGAGCGCGAAAGATTCGCTCTGCAGGCAGCGCAATTCGTTATTTAATGAGAGCGATGCCTTACGTCCGGGCCTGCCGGGTAGTAATAGTCGACATTGCCAACGAGCCAGCTATGCTGCTTTTCGCTCTTATTATAATTAGTTGTCTTGGCAAGTTCAACTTCAAGTTTTTCTTTAGAGATGGGCGAATGATGGTAAGTTTCAAAGACGGTTGGCCCGATCGAAAAACCCTTCTGCGCGGATTTTTCTCTATCCCGGTGGCCGCAATCGACGTGATCAAAGAGCTGCGCCAGGAGCGACCCAGGTTGAATCAACGCCACTGAGCGCATTCATGGCTCTGGTGTACTGAGATTGAGAATCGGTAAGGATGGTAACAAACATCCGGAGACAGCGCGAGTGTATGAATCACGGCCCGAACCCGGGTAAGATGACCAAGTCCGCTACCCGGGGCATAATAAAGAATCATCGCGATGACCCCTTTGCACTCTTATTGAAACAGGTGCCAGACAAATAGTAGCATCGCAGGTGAATTAAGTTGAGGCGGCATGGTCGATTTTTCGGAGACAACCAAACAGAGATCAGGCTGGCTGATCATACTTTTCTCCGCAGTTGTTCTTCTGACGTCGTCCTGGAACGACTCGCCTTGCTACGACGAAGTGGAGCATATTACAGCGGGATATTACTACGTCCGCGCACAGAACTTCTGGATGAACGTCTACCACCCGCCATTGGTCAAAGACATCGCGGGTCTGACCGTACTGACACTTGTGCATCCGCATCCCCATTTCGAGTCGACACAGTGGAAGTCGAGACAGAAAGAAAAACTATTCTTGCTGTTCTTCTGGGACAACTGGGACCCACAGACCATGTTGCGCGTCGCGCGCCTGCCTCTCGAATTTTGCGCAATCATGTTTCTGTTTTACTACTTCCGCCGCATCAGAATCGAGTTCGGCTGCTGCGCTGCATTGATTGGAATCCTGATGATGGCAGCTTCACCGACATTCCTTGCCCACGCGAGATTCGTCACGACCGATGCGCCTGCCGCCATAAGTTTTTTTGTCTGTATCGCGATGTTCTTCGACTACCTGCGCGATCAAAGTTGCAGAAAGTTGATCAAGCTCTCGATTGCCACTGGTTTGGCTTTGTTGGTAAAACACTCGTTGATAGTTCTCATACCTTATTACGGGCTGATGGTTGTGTTCTGGATTCTAGCCGGCAGAATTCAACGAGGACACTTCGCCAAGGGGGTTGTGCGCAAGAGCTTGAAGCATGGATGCATATTCGCTTCCATCGCACTCTTGCTGGTCTGGTCTGTTTATTTCGTCAACATGATCAATCTACACCCGCAAGCGCAGAAAGAGTACAACGAATCACAGTTCTTCATGATCGACGACGACCCTCGCGTGTGGCTGATCAAACGAACCCAGAAAATTCCTGTACTCAGGCAACTCTCCTGGTACCTCACCGGATTGGTCGGGCAGACAATGCACGTCGAAACAGGTCATCCCGGGGCCGGATATCTCAAAGGCAAACTTTATCGCGGCGGCAACCCCTGGTTCTACCCCACGCTGATTTACACGAAGGAGCCGCTCGGCTTCTTGCTGTCAGCACTGCTTGCGGTGGCACTCTTGATTTATTCCTTTTTGATGTTTTTGAAAGTTCATCTCGTGCGCCCGCCGACGGAGGCAAGCCCCGAGCCGTTCGCTGTTGCTCTGGGCGGAGCGATCCGCCGTAACATAGTTTTGTTAGGTTCGATAATCTTCGTGGTCATTTACCTATGGATAGCTATAACAGCAAAACTCAATCTTGGTATCCGCCACATTTTGCCTGTCATTCCGTTCCTCTATCTCGTGACGGCAACCGCCCTGTCTCAGCTGTTTAACAACTCGTCGATGCGCTATGTCCGCTATGCAGTTCTTACCTGCCTTGCATACGGATGCGCCTCGTCTTTACTGGCATATCCAGGCTATCTCGCCTATTTCAACGAGATCGCCGGCGGCAAGCGCCGGGGTTACTATGTAGCGATAGACTCGAATTTCGATTGGGGCATCGACCTGTATCGGCTCAAGCTCTATGCCAAGAAACACAACATCAAGAAAATCTATCTACTTTATTTTGGCACGGGCAACGCGCGATACTATCTCGGAAACCGCTTCGAACCCTGGCCCAGGAAGCCGCTTGTCGAGGGCGAATACCTCGCGGTATCTGCTCATTTCAGAGCGCAAGCTCAGGCTCTCAACAGACAACGACAGGAGTTCACTCACACCAATGTCAGCACCCTGCAGCAGATAGAACCGCAAACGTTAAGATGGCTTTTGAGTCTGAAGCCCACTGCTATTGTCGGCGACTCGATTCTGATCTATAAGATTCCAAAATCGGATTACATCACTCCAGAACAAAAACAAGATTTCGAATCACGTTAACCCACAGTGAATGAAGAAACCCTGATTAGATCAGAGTTTTCGAAGATTAAACACCTATTACAATATCAGTATTTTCAAGCGAGCAAAGTCAGTGTATTGAAATATCTTTAGTCGGTCACTACTGTTTTCTTCA
>CAZISK010000156.1:0-11722 GCA_964541355.1 uncultured Candidatus Obscuribacterales bacterium | reverse complement strand
CAGCGCCGATTCGAAGGAGATATCTTCTTTTCGTCGATGCCAATTAAAGATCTGATTCGCGCGTTGAAGACTGAAGTGCCTGAAAATGTGCGGCAAGTAAGCGAGGGACTTCTCTATCGAGATTTTATAACTGTTGGAGTGCTTGTCGACAACCTGAAACTGAAGGACAAAGAAAGCACTAACGGTGCCAAATTGATCAAAGACAATTGGATTTACATTCAGGAACCCGATGTTTTTATCGGTCGCTTGCAGATTTTCAATAACTGGAGCCCGTATATGGTGGCTGATCCGTCTCAGGTCTGGCTGGGTCTAGAATACTTCTGCAACGATACCGATGATCTCTGGAAAATGACAGACAAAGAGATGATCGAACTTGGTGCTAAAGAGCTGAAAAAAATAGGCATCCTCGACGAGAGTGCACAAGTAATCGACGCAACCGTAATTCGAATGCCGAAAACTTATCCAGGTTATTTTGGAACGTACGATCGTTTTTCAGAATTGCGCGAATATCTCGATTCTTACGTCAATCTGCATCCTGTCGGTCGCAACGGCATGCATCGCTACAACAATCAAGACCATGCAATGTTGACCGCAATGGTGACGGTGGATAACCTGACGCAGGGAATTACTGATAAATCAAACGTCTGGAGCGTGAATACAGAGATGGACTATCACGAAGAGCAAAACTAGCAAGGAGTTTTGTTCGGGAATTCATTGCATGTGGATTCAGATCGACCAATATTGGTAAACCTAATAAAAAACGACTGAAAATTATTAGTAGGCCTAATTTTTGTCTGCGATATTAATACGTGAACAGGAAGATCAGCAATACCGTCGAGACAATCATGGCGCCGAACCACTTGTATTTTGGAGATTGGCTCGTATTAACTATCTCGGCTGACATCACGCTCTCATTTGCCGGAGTTGGGACGCACAAATACGGAACATTTTAGACCGGAAAAATCGAAGGACCGGACCAGCTGGTACTCTTTCGAAAGCGCTGCACAAGCTTCATGTATCGACCTCAATCCGCTCTGTTTACCTTGTCGCCACCACTTTTCTAGAAAGATCAGATCCTTTTCTGGCATGGGGCAATAAATTAAGACGGAAGGACGCTTTTCAAGTAAGAGCTTTGCTTCGCTTTTGCCCATCGCATCTGGAGTGATATCAATGTTGTGAATGAAAGAATGTGTCGGGCATCGACGATCGGTAAGAGCGTAAAACATGCCAACATCGGGATACACAAAGATGTAATCGTCTGGTTTTGAGTTCTGATTGATTATCTCGACTGTCGAATCGATGAATTGAACGGTGTCCTGGGGTAGAACAAATCCTTTCAAGCGAGGTAACTTCGACTCTCGATTGGCAAGTCGTATAGGTGAATCGCACACACCGTATAAACCGAACGGGATAAGGGTCTTTCCGAGGGTGGTCAGCGTAATTGCTAGCGCGGCACTGGAGTAAATCAGTGCCGTGCGGATCTTACCGCCCGAGTCGAGGAGCGCCGCAGTAAGATAGGCTAGACCAGGCACAACCATCGGTTCGAAAGCGGCGGCCGACAATGAAAGCATTGATGCGATGGCAAAGGCCACCACCAGGAAAATAAAGTGTTGACTCTGGCGCTCTACGGACCAATGTTTTTTTAGCGACAAATAGGCAAGAATCAAAGTAACGGCAAACCATGATGAGTAAATAAGCACAATCTGCATCACCTTGGGAAGTGCAAAAAATATGCGATCGACATTTTGATAACCGATGAATGTTCCTCCAGCCACAGCCGACAGAGCAAGGATGAGAACCAAGAAGAGACCGCTCAACGTCGCTTTGGATTTGGTCGTTTTAACCGAGGCGTTTCGAACAATTGTAAAGACCAGAATTGCTACGATTAGTGCTGTCAGAACAGCCCACCACCAGAGCGACATGTTGTTGAACTGATTGATCAGCAAATTGCCTTTGGCGCTCGGTGCGACTACAAAGTTCTCAAAAAGGAATGGAGCAAGCGCACCGACTGAGGTCAGCCACAGTACCGCGCAACCCATAACAACAACCCAACCGATGGTGAAAAATGGCAAGAAATACTTCACCCTGGAAAACTGCTTTAGACGAGCCAGGCAGAGGAGGAGCGCTACCGGTAGGAAAAAAGTGATGCCAAGTCCGATGGTCTGTTTGCAAAGAAAAGTAAGTGCTGCAAGAACACCTGCGACAAAGGAAAGGATGCAAAAACTTTTGAGCGGCGCATCAATTTTTTCGAGCAAAAAACTGGTGAGATAGCCGGTAGCAATCGCGCACAAAATTGCATCGAAGTTAGGACTATCTACCATGTCGGTTTCGAAACCGCTGCCTACAACTATGCATACAATCGTGCTCAAGCAAGCAGTTTCATTCTTAAAAAGACGTGAGAGCCAGAGATAGGTAAAAAGGGCCACGAGAACTCGCACACCTACACCTGCCATGCGCATGACGATATACTGGTCGCCAAATATTTGGATGAGCAGGGCGGACTTAATAATGGTCAGAAATGGAATTGGACAAAAATAGTCCTTGTAGGGAATGACGCCCTGTAGAAGAAGCACACCGGCTGGATAGGTGCCGGTGCCAGACCATATTCCGAAGAAGTGCGTGCAATATGTCATCATGAAGCAATAAATCGTCAACATGACAATCGCTGCGCCTAACAAAACAAACTTTACTTGTCCTATCGACTTGAATGCTTCAGTCGGCATTTTTGCTTCTCTTCGCTGAGTCTGAGGCAGGTGCCAGTGGAACCTGCTCTTTCGCCGTCGAGAGCGGTAGATCATCTACGTTGTGTTCTGACTCGCTTCCTTCTTCATTGGTGGCGCCGTCATTATCAGCTCTTCGGGCGGTAAAGTTGATGCGTTCTCTTTCCACTACGAGCGGACGACGGAGGATGTTCCTGTGCGCGGATCCGATGTATTCTCCAAGCAAACCTATGAACATTAGCTGTATTGAGAATAGTCCGAACAAACCGATAAGGACCGGAGCCATCCCTGCTTCGAACGAGCTCCAGTGAAGTAGTTTGTATATGAAATAGGCTAGCGCGACCATGAGACTTCCTGTCGCTAAGACGAAGCCGATGAGCGTGGCGATGCGCATCGGCACAATGGAATGACTGGTTAGTCCGAGCATGCCCAGGTCGTAAAAGTGATACCAGTCTGACTTGGTCTTGCCCGAATGTCGAGACGGTTGCACAAAAGTGACTCTCTTGACTGGATAACCTAGCTCGGAAATCAATCCACGCAAGTACGGATAGCGATCGTCAACTCTGCGGAGCTCTCTGATGACACATTGATCGTAAAGTCCAAATCCGGTGAAATGGTCGATCAACTCTACGTTCGCCATCTTATTGAGCAGTTTGTAGTACAGTGTGCGAACGGCAAACATAGGCAGCGACTCTTTCCCGTGCTTTTTCACGGCGGCTATGAGCAGTTCGCCGGCCTCCCAGTGTTTAACGAAATCATTGATGAGCTCCGGTGGATCCTGCAGGTCTGCTGCCAGTGCCACAACCGCATCACCGTCGGCCTGTAGAATGGCGTGGTAGCCTGATCTGATCGCCCCGAAGTTGCGCATGTTCACAATCACTTTGACGCACTGATCTTGCGCGGCGAGCAGCTTGAGCTTCTTGACCGTGCCGTCGGTCGAGGCGTTGTCGATGAAGATTATCTCGAATCTGTACTGCGGTAGGCTATCAAAAACGGCTTTGAGCCGCTTGTACAAGAGCTCGACATTGTCTTCTTCGTTAAAGCACCCAGTGACAACGCTGATTGTTTTCACTTTATTGCTCCGTTCTAGCTCTTGCAGCCTGGTCCAACAACTTGAATATATATTATGACCCGCTTAGTTCCAAACAAAACACTTATTTAAATTGCCTTCTCGGCGACCTAAATGCGACCGAATATTCTGCGAGCCACATGGGTAAGGATCAGGAGAGTTGACCACTTGATCCCATCTGGAAAGGACTTCAAATGAAGGTACATTGGTTGTTTGAGGATTTATTCGTTCTGGAGTTGGCGAATAATCATTGGGGACGTGTAGAGCGAGGGCTGGACATCGTGACGCAGTTCTCGAGGGTGGTCCGCTTCAACAATGTTAAGGCGGCAATCAAACTTCAATTTCGAGATGTCGATAATTTCTGTCATAAAGATTTTCAACACAGAGAAGATATTCGTTACATCAAGAAGACGATGGCAACGAAGATGGATCGGGACAATTTCGAAATCCTGGTCAGAGCAATCCGGAAAGCCAGCTGCATTCCGATGGCGACTCCGTTTGACGAAGCGTCGGTGGAGCTCTGCGATCAACTCGATCTGCCGATTATTAAGGTGGCAAGCTCTGATCTAAACGATTGGATTCTTATCGAAGCGATTGCTGCGACAAGGCGGCCTATTATCGTGTCGTCGGGCGGGTCTTCTCAAAAGGATTTGGACGATCTGGTGAGCTTCTGCGAGAAGCGCAATATTCCCATCGCCATCAATCACTGTGTATCGCTCTATCCTTCTCAAGATAGTGAACTGGAGCTCAATCAGATTGATTTTCTGAAAGAGCGTTATCCAGGGCATGTCATAGGGTTTTCCACACACGAGTGTACCGATTGGTCGTCATCAATAATGATTGCCTATGCCAAAGGTGCAAGAACATTTGAAAGGCACATTGATATCGAAGCTGATGACATTCCGGTATCGCCTTATTGCTCGCTTCCTCATCAAGCTGATACCTGGTTCAAAGCGTGGCATAAGGCTCGAGAGATGTGCGGCGCCTCCGGTGCGAACAAGCGAATTCCACCGAAGAAAGAGATCGAGTATCTTGCTGCCCTGGTTCGTGGAGTTTATGCGAAACAAGATCTTCCAGAAGGACATATACTAACGGAGAAAGACGTTTATCTTGCCATACCGCTTCAAAAGGGTCAGTTGTCCTGCCGTGAGTTGATGCGAGGCGAGGTAATTCAACGATCGATTAAAGCCGATGCCCCGATCATGATTGACGACATCGACAGCGTCTACGCTACCAACGAAGAGCTAAAGAAGTTGATCTATGAAAGGGGACTGTAGCAAATCAATTCGGGGTTCGTCGAAATCGCTCAAGAACCTTGTTCGGTGCTGCCCTATATGCGATTCAGCGACAGGCGAGATTTTGCACCACCAGCGGTTCATTTTGCCGGAGCAGTGCGAGTTGCCCGATGCGTACGACGTTGTGTATTGCAATTTTTGCCAGTTCTCATTCGCTGATGTAGTAGCCGAACAGTCCGTCTATGACAGGTATTACAATCGCTCATCCATTTATGAGGACAGGAGTTCCACCGGCTCGGGACTCACACCGGCGGATCTGATTCGTCTTAAGGAGACTGCAGCTACCATAACCCGACATGCTGTCGATAGTTCCGTTCGCCTCCTTGATTTGGGTTGTGGCAATGGTGGTCTGCTCAACGAGCTAAAACAACTTGGCTACACAAATCTTGTCGGAATTGATAACTCGCCCAGCTGCGTTAGATATATCAAGGACGATTTGGGTATCTCCGCATTCACTGGTGCTTTCAATGATCTCCCGCAAGACATTGGACGATTCGATTGGTTGGTGCTCAGCCATGTCCTCGAACACGTGCGCGATTTAGAGGGAGCGTTGCAAACAACGTGCAACCTTCTCTCGCCTGGCGGATTTATATACGTCGAGGTGCCTGATGCCAGCAGATACGCCGAGTATATCGAGGCACCGTTTCAGGAATTCAATACCGAGCATATCAACCATTTTTACCTGGGAGCGCTTTGTAAGCTTGTTGACAGATTCGGATTCAAACTGTTGCATGGGCAACACAAGAACATTATCAACGATTCAAGACAATCGTATCCAGCTGTCTATGGGATCTTCCAGCTATGCAACCCTGTAGACTCCAATTCGGCACGACCCGATCAGAACGCGGATTGGTTCAGACCGGCAATTGACCGATATATTGAACGATCGGCCGAGCAGTTGGAATATTTGAGTAACCAGATCTGGGACCTCGTCGGAGACGGAAAACCAATCTATGTATGGGGAACCGGTCAGCTAACATATAAGTTGCTTCTCGATACCTGTCTTAGTGACGCCAACATTGTTGCTTTCGTCGATAGCAATAAGATAAATCAAAACAAGTCGCTGGCAGGTAGAACTATCATTTCGCCGCAGCAGATTGTCTCTTCACCTTCTACAGCGATACTAATCGCCACTATGTTGCACTTTCCCGCCATTCAGAAAGAGATTGAGGAGAAGCTGCATCTGGAAAATCCCGTGGTCGTTTTGAAGAAGCTCGAGACTGTGTCGTAACCACTTTGGCAGTCAGCGTAGGCTCGAAGGCGGCAATCGCCTCCAATGGAAGGCGGCGTTTTATCGCATCGCATATGGTATCGCTGGTAAAGGCACCCCTATCAATCAATCTCGAGGCGTCTTCCACGAACGTAAATTGTCAGGTTGTTATTCGCGGAGGTTCAAGTATCATGTCGCACACCAAGGTTTGGTCGACGAAATTTTTTCAAAGTTGTAACCGGATGTAGTACCGATCATACTCCGGCTTGCTCTTGAGAATGCCATCGAAAGCAAACCGCATTGGAAATGCACGACAGGGTAGGAAGTCGGAAGCTGCAGCCCTCAGGTAGAATGAAGTGTTGATGGCACGCCATAAGTAACTGTTTCGAAGCAGTGCTCCGCGTGTGCCCTCATAAATATCTTGTATCCTAAATCGAAACTATTGATCAAATCTGCTACTTCCCACAAATCGGCCGGCTTGTGGTAAGCCGAGATCGCCAGACCCGGTCTGTGCGTCTCTATCGTAGAGCGGGCGCCATGCAGCGCTTGCAGTTCGGAACCCTCCACATCCATTTTGATAAGAGTGGGTGCAAAGCCCGGCAAACATTCATCGATTGAGACACATTGAATTACGATGCTGCCTGATTCCGAAACGTGCGATGAGGCGGCGGCCTCCGGATCAAATCGGAGCTGGCAAGCCTTATCGTATACGCCGCAGGGTAACAAGATCGGCTTGAGGTGTTCGATGTTAGCGGTTGCGTAGGCTACGAGTTTTCGGTAGTTTTCTGGGTCAGGCTCAAAGGCAGCAACCGCCTCTAATGAGATCGATCTCCTTAGAGCATCTTCAATGGTATCGCCCGTAAAGGCTCCACAATCAATCAGACGAACCGGGTGTCTCCAGGAAGGAATATCGGAAGGGAAGTATTGCGCGGACATCGGACGAGGAAGGCACGTTGGATTGCCGGTTAGACGGTAGCGCCAGATAGAGCAATACACCTGCTTCGAAAGCTCATCTGCCAACAGATCGAATATTGAAAGTATTTTCTCTCTATTTTCCAGATATCTTGGCTTTGTGGCGAGCCAGTAATGATCCTGGGGCTTGCTCGCTTCGAGCAGCTGGTATGTCTCGACAGGCGAGTAGATTCGACCGGTAAAGTTCTGTGCTTTGAGATCGTGATTGACGGTGGCTATATCCACCTGGTAATTGCAAATACCAATCATTACGTCAAGCGAGGCGAGTTTGCCGACTGCGTCGGGTTGTAGGCACTCCCAGTCAAGCCCCGACTTGGGGTTGCGGTCTACGATAGCTTTGACGGTAATACCGTTGGCTTCCAAGAGACGCGCTGTCTGCTGCCCAAATGTACCGGCGCCGTAAACAATAGCTTCTTTGGGAAGGATCGGATCTGGTGCCGCGCACGACGCTTGTTCTAACAATTTGACAAGGTCAGTTCTTTTATCGAAAACGTCAACAGCCATGCCCACCCCTGGAGGAAACGTTGTTTGAGGCGTATTATATCAGTTCGAGCATGCTGTCACCAATCCGGTACGAAGAGAGCAATTTCTCGGCGGCGCGGCATCGTGCCCGTGGTCAACGATGAAGTGTGCAAAGCAATAGGAGTCAATATTGTGATTAGACTGGCCGACTACGTCACCACGGCGCTCGAAGCATTTGGAGTTAGACATGTCTTCCTTATAACGGGTGGTGGCGCCATGCATCTCAACGATGCCATCGGTCGCAGCAAGGGGCTGGAATACATCTGCTGCCACCACGAGCAGGCTCTAGCGATGGCCGCGGAGTCTTACGCTCGGCTCCACAATCGCATTGCTGTGGTCAACGTCACGACCGGACCGGGAAGCATCAATACACTTAACGGAGTTTTTGGTGCTTTCACTGATTCAGTGCCGATGCTTATCATCTCAGGGCAGGTGAAGCGTGAGACAATGCTTCAAACATATGAGCTGAACGGTAGGCTTCGTCAACTTGGAGATCAAGAGACCGACATCATCAGCATGGTGAAAGGTATTACTAAGTATGCCATCACAGTTGAAGATCCTCTTTCGATTCGGTACCACTTGGAAAAGGCCTTCCATCTTGCTACATCGGGACGTCCAGGACCTTGTTGGATAGACGTTCCGATCGATGTTCAGGGCAGTGTAATCGATGAATCAGGTTTGTACAACTTCGATCCTGAGAAAGAGGGAGTACTTCCGTATGGACAGGATCAATCATGGAAGACACAGCTTGGTGCAGTCCTTGAGCGGATGTTCTCGGCAAAACGCCCGGTGATAATGGCTGGAACAGGAGTGCGTCTGAGCGGATCTGCGGACTTGTTTAACGAGCTCATTCCCCGCTGGAAAATGCCGGTGGTTACGGCGTTCAGCGCTCACGACCTGGTCGCTGACGACAATCCTTACTACAGTGGTAGACCAGGAACAATAGGCGATCGACCAGGCAATTTCTGCGTTCAAAACGCTGACGCATTATTGGTTCTTGGTTGCCGACTCAATATCAGACAAGTGAGCTATAATTGGAAAAGCTTTGCTTCCAATGCTTTCAAGATTCAGGTCGATGTCGATCCGTTCGAGTTGAACAAGCCGATGGTTGTGCCTGACATGGCGGTTTGTGCCGATCTCAAAGACTTTCTCAAGGCGCTTATCGAAATGCAGGTCCCGGAACAGCAAAGTGATGGACGCTGGTTGGCATGGTGTCAGGAGAGAAGACGCCGTTACCCGATCGTTCTTCCTGAGTACTATCAAAAGACACAGCCGGTGAATCCATATTGTTTCATTGACAAGCTGTTTCAGCTATTGCCCGAGAATCAAATTATCGTATGTGCTAACGGAACCGCATGTATAACCACATTTCAGGGTGCTCGCTTGAAGAAGGGGCAGAGACTCTGGTCTAACTCCGGCTCAGCATCGATGGGATACGATCTGCCTGCTGCAATTGGTGCATGCGTGGCGGACGGACGGAAAGAGGTGATATGCATCGCCGGTGATGGCAGTATTCAGATGAACTTACAGGAGCTCGAGACTATTGTATCCAACGAGCTGCCGATCAAGATATTTGTTATGAACAACGGTGGTTATCATTCTATACGACAGACGCAGACGAACTATTTCCCTGACAATATAGTCGGGTGTGGAGTCGAGAGCGGGCTGGGATTTCCGGATTTCGAAAAGCTTTCACACGCGTACGGACTAAAGTACTTTCGAGTGTCCAATCACCGTGAGTTGGAGCCGAGGTTGAACGAGGTACTGTCGGAGCAAGGACCTGTAGTTTGCGAGGTGGTGCTTGATCGAGACCAGCCCTTCTCTCCGAAGCTGTTGTCTCAAAAGCTACCGGATGGAACCATGGTATCTCCGTCTCTGGAAAACCTGTGGCCTTTTTTGAGCGCGGATGAACTCAAGGAAAATATGAGCCCGCCCTAGTTGAGGTCGTGCTAAAATCGTTCAACCGGCGTGGTGCCGGTTATGTGTTTTGTTCGCAGAGCGTCTAATATGCCATACCTGAGAGCTAAATTGATAAAGCTGCTCGAAGCAGTTGGTTTATACAACACAGTTGCTTTGGCGTACATAAAGATGTTAGCGAACAAGAAGGGAATCGTCGTCAAGAAAGTTCGCAGCTTAGAGGCAGAGACGCTAGAGTTTCACAATAAGGATCGACGTTGTATCATCCTGTCCGCGAAGCACTTGATGTATGGTGCGGACATGGTTAGCTACTTTGACTATTACCACGACTCGGTTGAGCCTACTGTCCGTGACGGCGTGAGTTATGTCGATTTCTCTCATCCGGCCTGGCATGTGCTCAAGCCATCGGGAGTGAAGCTCTATTTCAACTCTTTGCCTGAACCCGATGTCTCTACTCAGATCTATCTCGACACCCTTCCCTTGGATCAATGTGAGGTTTTGATCGATCTTGGCTCTTATTGTGGTGGTGCAGCCTATTTCTTTGCGAAGCATACTCCGCCGTCATGCAAAATCCTCTCTCTGGAGCCGGATACCGAAAATTTCGCGGGGCTACTTCGCAATATAGAATTTCATCAATTGACGAAGGTTATACCTCTTAGGTTGGCGATCTGGTCCGAGCCTGGTGCTCTTTTCTTCCAGGCGGAGGGAAGCATGGGATCCGGAGTGGACTCCGTTCATAATCGCACGGCTAACTCAGTCAGGGTCGAGGCGACTTCATTGCAGCAGCTCGTCGATGATTACAATCTCGATCGGATCGATTGCATAAAGATGGATATAGAAGGCTCGGAGACTGTCGTGTTGAGGTCGTCCATCAATATTCTTACACGGTTTTCCCCAACACTAATCATAGAACCACATGTGGTGAATGGCATACTGAACCTTTCTGAGCTTGAAGGTATCCTCCAAGGGATCGGCTACAAGACCGAAGTGCTTTCTCAAGGAGAGCTTCAACTGCCTTTGCTATTGGCTAAAAGACAATCTTGAATCGTCGATAATGTCTCGTCTTTGTTGTAATCGAATCTCGCACTTGCAGAGACTATTTTCAAATGAGCCACAGCCCAGCCCATCTATAGAGCGTATTGACCGTGTCAAAGTTCCTAAAAGTTGCGATAAAAGTTGCGATCAGTGCGCTTCTATTCACTTGCCTTTTTCTCTTCGGCAAATTTGATCTGTCGCAATGCCTTAGAGTAACCACTCATACCAATCTTCCCTATCTATTAGCAAGTGTTGTTTGTTTTGTGTTAACCGTCGTCACTGCCGCCTGGCGCTGGCAGAAGCTTGCTCTAGCGGTTGGGCTAAAGCACCCGCTGATGAGCTATGTGCAACACTCGTTCGTAGGTCTTTTCTTCAATTTGTTCCTTCCCGCCTCGGTCGGCAGTGATATCAGCAGAGCCTACCATCTTTCCAGGGAGTCGGGCCAGCGCGTCAACGCTACCTTCTCCGTGCTTGCAGACAGAGTGCTTGGGCTGGTTGTGCTGTTCCAGATTGCTGCCGTCAGCCTGTCCTTGAGTGGTAACGACAGGTCACTACTACCTTGGCAGTTCAAGCTCGTTGTGTTGATTATTGCGTTTGCCTCGATTTTGCTTCTACCGGTCCTGCCTGGCCTATCCACCCGATTGCTCGGCGACAACAGCTGGCTCAGTAAGCATTTAAACGGGCCCTGTGCTCGAGTTTATTGGAATGATCGAGGCGTGATCTTTACAGCACTGGCATTGTCTCTGTTGACGCATGCCTGTTCTACGCTAGGGCATGTTGCATTGCTCTTCTCGCTAGGTGTATATGATTTACCGATCTGGTTCTACTTTTTCATGTACTCTTGCGTGTCATTGGCAGCGGTTATAGTACCGAGCCTCAACGGATTGGGAGTACGTGAATTCGGCTATGGTTACTTCCTGACGTCAATCGGTGTTGAGCCTACAATTGCGGGAGGGTTCGCCATTCTGATGCTCGCCGTTAG
>CAZISK010000155.1:0-11818 GCA_964541355.1 uncultured Candidatus Obscuribacterales bacterium | reverse complement strand
GCCGAGTCGAAGCCGACAATCGCTGAAAAAACAGCCGAAGCCAAGGCCACGCCTTCCCCAGCAAAACCGGCGGAAGCCCCTGCGGAAGTAAAGGAAAAGGAAGCAAAACCCGCACTCGCAGCGGCACCAAAGCCAGCCGCCAAGCTGGAGCAAACTCAAGATCAGACCGTCTCCCCGTCGCAGATTGCGGCGAAATTAGTTGCTGCCAAACCGGCGGGCACTACCATTAGTGCCAAGAAATCCGATGAATTCAACAAGGTCGTAGACAAAGTCGCCAATAGCACCAACCGCCCAATCCGAGACAAATGGGCTCTGGTTATCGGGATCACGGACTTCCAGGATCCTGACATTCCAGATTTGCAATATTCAGCGAAAGACGCCACCGACTTCTACAATTACCTGATCAAGGAAGCCAATTTCCAGCCGGATCACGTGCGCCTGTTGCTCAACGAGCAAGCGACGCAAAGAAGAGTTCTCTCCGAGTTGGGGTCGAAATTCCTCGCCCGTGTCGTCAAGCCTGACGATCTGGTCGTCCTCTATTTCTCTACTCACGGAAGTCCATCACAACTAGACCCCAGAGGAAAGAACTACCTGGTAGCATGCGATACCGACTCTGACGATCTGTTTGCCACCGGGATCGAGATGCAGAAGCTGCTCGACTCCATTCAAGGCAGAGTTTTGACCGATCGCGTATTGCTTGTGATGGATGCCTGCCACAGCGGTTTTGCCGCCCCAGACTCCAAAGGGATGTCGCGAATAGGCAATTTCAACACAGATGATCTGGCACAGGGCTCAGGTCAACTGGTGATTTGCTCAAGCTCCCAAGAAGAGCGGGCATGGGAGTCGACCAGATATCAAAATGGCGTCTTCACGAGCAAGCTTCTAGACGGACTTCGTTCCAAGGGTCCAAAGACATCCCTAGTGGAAGCATTCACTCTCGCAAGAGAAGCGGTGGCGAATGAAGTCAAGGAAGATCGCCCCGGCGCAAAACAGACTCCGGTTCTAAAAGGCAAGTGGAATGGCAACGACCTGGTTATCGCCACTCCGGCTGTTGCACCACAAATGGTGCCAGCATCCGTCTCATCGAATATAGGAACAGACAGCAGGAACGATCTGATTGCAACCAGCCTCGGACCAAAGCGCAGCGCTCCGGCGGAAGAAGAGACCACCAGCGAATCAGACAAGCCCTCCAATGACAATGCGCCGCGCAGCGGGATCATCTACCTGGATTCTCAGTTCTTCAGCGTGAAAGGCGATCCGAAAGCACTTGCTAGAGAGTACAGCGAGGCTATCAAGAACAACACTAGCGATCCGGATCTTCACTTCATTCGAGCCAAAGCGCTCATCCAACTGGAAGACTGGCACAATGCACTTACGAGCCTCTCAGATGCAATTCAGCTCAGCCCGAACAGAGCGCAGTATTATCTGGGTCGAGCCTATGTCCATTTCAGACTCGGGAAGAAGGTGATGGCAGATCACGATCTCGAACAAGCGAAGTTCTACGATCACAAGCTCTCCAACAACGTTCGCTTTCATCTATAGTCCGGCGTGTCAATTCGGCTAACCCAGTCCTGCCTTCTTGGCGGTGCGATCTCATGCCGTTCTTTCATGTTTCATGCGTTGTCGATCTCCAGGTGGTATGATGACACATTGATTTAGATTTAGACTTAGATTTGAATTTGATGTGTAGCTCGTGCAGTGATCATGCTCCCGGCTTCAACAGCGCTTGAGCGAGATAATAGATCAGAACCGAACTGACAAAGACAGTGATCACCGATATCAGAGCAGCCTTTGAGAAAAACGAGGGTCTGTTCTCACCAAAACTATCTTTACTCATTGCGGAGTAGAGCATCGGTTCGACTATGAATGTGCACCCGAAGCACATAATAATGATTGCCAGTATCGGTTGAAAAGTTAGGAAGTTCGTGTCGAGTACCAGGGCGCTACCCATAACTACGGCCAGAGTAAAGCTTCCCAAAAGGGAGCGACAACGTAACTCAAGCGATATGTTGCGTCTTACGACTGCTGGCGGAAAGACAAAGAGTCCTGCTTCAACTGCAAGAAGCAGTGACAGGAGCAAAGGTCTTATTGGATCCTTCAGGAGAAAACAGCCGACAAGAAATAGTAGTTGAATCGTCTGCAACGACAAGACTGTCAACACATTGTCCCTGACTCTCGGTACGTTCATCGCTTTGTCATCGGAAACGGAATTATCATGCCAATACCATTCCCAATTTAGGCAGGAATCTCGCATTGGACTCCCATTTCTATCATTAAGCAGCACATCACAACAAACTCCAGAAGACTGCTTTACGCAGTCGCACCTTACATCCCCGACCTGAAGGTCGAGGCTTTACGGTGCATTTGGTAACCGTAACTACTGACGAGATCGCTGCGTTGAATCAAAAGGATTCTGAGATCTCAGTCAGTATCGGTAAGATCTTAGGGCTGCGTCAGCGTCTTGCCGATGCGAAGGAAGCCAGGATGTCCAGGTAGGCTGAGTAAGGCATTGAACATTAGAAAGTTGTCGCCAGACCCCTGAAGAAGCCAAAAACCAGCGAGGGTCGAAAGTTATGACGAGAAGTAGAATCATTGAGACACTAAGGTCCTGGAAGTCAATTAGGACGATCAGGCAGATATGCATTACCAACATAGATCCCCACGCAAAAGGACGAGTCATGCGGTAGATTGACATCGGCACAAAGAAGCACTCCAGAGCTAAGGATCCGTAGGTAATTAAACTCTGCACTGCCGGTGGTGCAGCCAGGAGGAGATCTCGAAATACACCAGCTTGAGCGAGCGGGCAGTGGAGCACTCTCGCGACAGCCGATCCATTTAACCTGAGCCAGCCCGACAAAGAGAAGGACAATTGCACCGAGTCGTGAATGAAAGGGGCCTGATGCAAACGCCGTTCCATTCAAATTGAATAGATTCATGCTCGCCTCCACTATCCAGCTCTAACGCCGAACTGCTCGAGGATGCTTCGTTGCATTGCCGGATTCGGACAAAATAGACAGCACAACAAACGATCTTCCGGTGTCAACGCCTGCAAGAAGTGTGACATTATGTCCTGTTTTGAAGACTTAGGCAGTCGTGGATAAAAGTCTATCGGCACGAGATTGCCACCACCTGCAATAACTCCTGTTCTGGTGTCGAGGCTAGCGTGAACAGCGGTTGTATTCGACACGCTCCCCGGTCGAGAGAGCTCCAAGCCAGCTGCCACATCCTCAGCACCGGTTTCAATCGAGTTGGCAATTTCAATCACTTGCTGCGTCATCCAGCCGGGATGATCTACATCTGTTAACGGATAAAAATAGGCGTTGGCTTTGGCAGCAACACGTCTGAGCAGCGCACAGGAAATCGGATTGTATGTTTTCAGCGAAAATACAGAGGGAAATCCGCGCTCACCGCGCAGCAGTTGCTCGAAGTGGACCTGCCACATACGCTTGAACAGCCTGGTCCCCTGGTAGCGGTCGGCAATGAATATAGTCATGATGTGCAAGAAATCGAAGGAACGCGCTGAGTACCATTTCGAGGTCAACAATCCAATCGCTTCGCCGTTATTGTTTTCGCTGACGATAACCAGATCGCTGTTGCTGGCGATCTGCGGCTTTACCTTGAAATAGTCGCCTATTTTAAGGTTCGGCAAAGCCTTCGCGAGATCTCGAGAAATGCGTTCGATCACAGAGCCGGTCATCAGCTCAGGTTTGGAGGCGTAGATTTTGTATTTAGGACAAACGAGTGTGGAATTGTGTCGTTCGGAAAAACTGTGTTGAATCATGATTATCTCCTGGCAAAATAGAAACTTGACTGGGCATAGGTAAAACGTTTAAATCGCGGGAATGCATATCTGCGGATCGCTGGAGTCAATAAGCTTCAACTGGTAAGGGATATTCCGAAAGAGAATCTCCAACCCCACCTTTATGCGACTGATGCGTTCGTACGTAAGCTCATCTTTAACGGCATCATACGGATGAGCCTGAACACTGGCGCCCATTTTTAGTATCACCGGTGATGCCACCTGAATGATTTCAGCAAGTTCATAAAAGCGAATGAAGCCTCCTTTGGATTTGTACACATCGGTAGGAACATCGATCGGAATCGTGCAACGGCGGCGAATCGAACAAAGCATCGGCAGCCCTAAATCGTGGGCAGTCGTCACACTCGTGGCACCAAGCTCTTCATAGATTCGGGCGATCTCGGAGTTGGTCACCATGCAATGCGTAGATGCTTTAAGCAGTAGATCCGGAGGCAACACTCCATCTTTTTTCAAATCGCTGAGAATTCTCAGGAGTCCCGGATCGTAGATTGTGATACCACGCACTCCCAACTCAGTGACACGTATCGCCTCTTCAATGGCTTGTCTTATTGCATCACTATTGTTGAGACGCCGGCCCATTTCCAGGCCGAACTGACTTCGGTAGAAGCTGGCCTTGATGTCGTATTCCGGTCGCGGACCTACGCTCAACAGTATTCCGATCCCGTTTTCCTTGCAGATCGACAAAATCTCAGTTATCTCCGCGTCACACAACAGATGGGAGCCGAGGGTCTCGTTGAAACGGGTACAGTAAGTACCGCTGTCCTTTAGAGCCTTGATTGCCGCCTCAACCTGCCGAAATGTATTGACAGCAGGTATCTCGACTCCGTAGTGTCCTCCTCGTGAGAATTGTTTATCCGACACCACTAGTGGTGCAAGATCGCTCGATGAAATTCCGTATCTCTCAAGTGCCGATTTTGCTTTTGATGCACTGATTTTAACTATGCGCGACGAAGTAGTCATGGTTGTTTTCCTCCATTCCAAATGCTATTTAAGTTGTAAAAAAAGACTGGTGTTGTTTAAGCGACCAAAGAGTTGATGATGCTGTCTATGTTCGACTGCTTCTGCACTTCGCGTCGATACAACTCATTAAAGAAGAGCACGAACAGAGCATAGACGTTCTCAATATGCTCTATAACTCCGCCTTCATCTGCTTTGGTCGTGATGAATGTGGAAAGAACCTGCCAGACAAAATCAATATGATCGTCATCTAGATCGTGCGCTAAATGCGCGCGCGCGCCTTTGACACTGGACTCGCTGTAGATTTTCGAGACTGTATCGAGCCACTGCGGTTGCGTTTGCTGTGAGGTGTATTCGATGAAATACGAACTACACAATGACGCCAACGGACGCCCTTCGTGCTCGAGACCGTAGTAGAAATACCCTTGCAATAACTTCGTCGACAACAACGGCTGCTTCCCATAAATTTCGTCGCTCGAGACGCCAAGGCGCTCGAGATCCTTGGCAAACAAGGAATCGTGCAGCATCTCGTCTTCCGTGTACTTTGCCCACAGCTTCGCAAGCCCTGGATTTGTCTTGGTAAAGTAGTGGATGGTGAGAGCATCGATGCTTCGCTTCAGGCGCAATCGAAGAATGATTTCGATGGTGTGACGCTTGTAGTAGTCAATGTCTACATGTGTGCCGCCGGCGAGGTTGGCGGCGTATGGAACCTCGCTGTAAAAGCGCTCGATCAAAGAGTCGAGCAACGCATCGACGCGTTGTCTGAATTCGCAAGTGTTTTGTTGAATTGAATTTGAACTCATTATACTTTCCCTATTTGAATGGACGATTCGATTTCAAGCAAAAAGCAGCGAAGCCCTCATTCAGGAGGGCTTCGCTGCTCGTACATTGCCTTACCGACAAACTATGCGCGCAAACTGACAGCCCTCCGTACAAGAGACATAGCCATAAGAAATTCGCGCATTTGCTTGTTCATGTGAAGCATCATAGGTACGCCAACAATTTTTGTCAACGAGTTGTGAACTAAACAGAAAATAGTCATCAGATCTGACGATCGGCGGTTTTGGTTTATTATTAATTGAAAGGGGAACTTACTACATATATAGCTCTTTTAAGCATGATAGGAAAGAATATGACGAATCGCCTCGCTGCAACGCTACCAGCTGCAATGATAATGCTGGCATTAGCATTCTCATTTCCTGTTGGATACTGCCAGTCTGAAGCACAACGGCTGACCTCTTCTCAGTTGACGTCGATTGCCAAAGCCGAGAGTCGCGTGACAGCCAGCAATGTCACCGTAGCTGGTACCGGACCCTCGGTCACAGTTCTCGCAGAAAAAAGTGCATCCGCAAGCGATCGTGATTTGAAAGTGGACGCGATTTTTCTGGCAAAGGCTCTTATCGAAGGATCCTCGGGTCAGGTAGAGCGAGTCAAGGTCCTGTTTTCCCAGGCGGAGAAGCCAGGTCGCTTCGTAGTCATCGACAAGAAAGTTGTCGGAGATTACGGTGCCGGGAAGCTTACGCCGGATCAACTTTTCTCGTCTATGACTCTTTCCCCGTTGGAAGCCGAAAAGGCTCCTGATGTTGTAGAAGGTCCGCTCATGGAACGCAGACTTCTCGTCTGGAGACGAATTGAGAAGTTGAGGGAGAACGGCACCGGCGTTCAAACTTTCCAACAACTATTCCAGAAGATGGAGCAAGCGGTGAAGAACTCCGATTCACCGGAAAATCTTGTTCAGAGTCTCAGTTTTTTGGAGACAAAGCTGACAGACCAGGAAGGTTTGGTCAAACAAGCTAAGAAGACCGCCCTGGGACGAGGTATTACCCATCCAGCCGGCAAGGGAGGACAAGGGTCCGCAGCGATGGCCTCCAATTCCTCGCAGCCCCCTCAGCAACAACCGCCACCTCCGCCAAGTGGTAACACGGCTTATCGACCGGCACCTTGGGGACAGGGCGGCGGCCAGCAAGGCTACCTACCATTTCCACCGCCATTACCGCCGGGAGGTTTTCCAGGAGGTCAGGGCGGCTATCCCGGTGGTCAGGGTGGTTTTCCAGGCGGCGGCTTTCCAGGCGGTGGACCACCGCCTCAGTAAGGAAATTAGTGATACCGCTAACGGTATCAGGCGAGTGACAATACCGGCGCGTCGATCGGCAACCGCCAGTCGAACTCCCTTTCTTCCTTGTTCAATATTGCAATAGCTTCGTCTACATCGAAGAAGTTAGCAGAACAGTCGCCCACCGCACAAAATCCATCCAGGTTGTTAAACAGCTCGGCAGCTATCTGCCTGTTTTTTCGGCTTCGCGCGGTGCCGCTCACAACTGTATCCGGGTGACACCAGGGCAATCCGGTGCCATCATGCCAGAGACCGAAGACAGCTCCGAAGAAAGTAAAAACGAGCTCAACTCCCGCCTTCTCACAAACCGAAGCAATTCGGCGGCTGCCCATTGCACTCCCGCAAGGGGTCGCCATTAGAATTCGCTCAGGCTTGGGCGCATTCGCAAATGCCGCCTCGAGCGCCCGAGCCAGTGTGGCGCCTGTAGCGATCGTATCCAACATGCACCAGTGCGGGGCGCTAGAGTGCATGCGAACATAGTTGACTCTGGCGTCGAAGTCGATGAGATCCATCTCTTCGATTTTTGGAAGAGCAAACCGGCTCACTCCAATCCAGTTGTCACCTTTATGATAAGCAGGGCTGACCACGGATCCAAGTGCTCCCGGCAAATTGTGTCCAATGCCTTCCGCCAGAACCGTGACTGTGCAAGCATCCTTAGGATCCGAAGGTAAGAGACCTTCTGCCTTCATCGCCCTGAGCCACGTCACTGTTGTCTGGTATGCGACCTGCTGGCGAGCCACTCCGAGCAACTTCCGCCCCGGACGGAGCAAGACTTGATCTATAGAATCAGACTCCAAAATGAAGGTCCTCGGCAGACCTTCGATTTTCACTTGTGTAAGTTCAAAATGTTCCATACTTGCCTCTTCTGCACGCCACACAGGATAAGCGCGCAGACATTTTATCATGATCTTTGTAAAGACTTGTGGCACAAGCCGGAGCCAATTGTTTGAAGAGCTAGGGACCTGCTCCAGCTAGCTCCCGAGCTGCGATAGGCGCTAACGGCTGAGTCTGCAAGTTATAAAGATACCTCGTCGCGGTATATAGAATCAGACCATGGCTGGCTATAGGCATAGTAAGCAGGCGAGTTCTCAGCCGAGCTGAAAGAATGAAAGGACCACAAACACTCGTATCATCAACTGATGACGCTCCCCACTCGGTATTCGCAGAGCCGATGGGCACCGATATCACGCCCACTGTTCAAGTATCTCTGGCAAAGCGGATAGTACAATCCGACACCAACCGGGTGATCTGTCTTGCCGCGAAAACTACAGTTCCGATCAGGGAAGGCGATCTGGCATCCGTTTCGGACCTGGCGTTGCGGCTCTCCGACGGGACGAATGTGGTTCTTTCGATGAGCTTTTTCAACGATGCTCCCTGTCAAAGCAGTTTTGTAAATGCGCAAAAGCAGAGCAGCTCCACGACTTCTGCTCGGTATGTTTACGATCCAGATCGATACAACAGCCACAGATCACAGGACGCCTCGCCGCGACTCTGGTTCGTACTAGGCGGTATTGCAATCACTCTTCTTGCCATTTTTCTCGTCGCTCCTCCAGCTTCCCTGCACAAGTTCTCTCCCAAACTCGCTCTCCCACCTCTGCCGTCCGCACCACAATCCCACGCTCCAACTTTGAGAACGCCTTCGGCCAAGCAATCGCCCCTCTGGACAATGCCGTATTTCAACCGGAAAGCCGGCGCGAAATCGGTTGCATCGAGCTACCGCACCAGACCTTCGGCGAAGCAGAGCTCGCCGCAGCCGGATTCGAATCCCCGATCGTTCTTTGTCCCGCCGCCGCCGCCGACCGCGTACCCGCTTCCACTCAGTCAGTTTTCGGAATTTGACATATCACCGTATATAGTATCACCTCTACAGAAGACAAAGACCGTCGTCGATCGCAGACCAGAGGGTGGAAAACCAACTGTTCCAGGCGTCGCGCGCGTGAATTCGGATCGAGTAACTGAGCCGCCCCAAAGTTTTGACAAGCCTGTCGAGCGACTGCCTGAGAAAATAAAGCAGGTCGATTTCCCGACTCTCCAGCCCCAGCATTCTCACACCGTCACTAATGATGCCGGGAGCCAAGCACCACTCCCAGGCAACACCGCTAATTCAGACTCACCTGCTTTCGAGAGAATTGTCTTGCCGGAGTGACAGGGTCGCCGCCCGGTACTGGGTACAATTCTTATGTCAGCCCGACATTGGGGACGGTGAAATGCTCGGTCCGATTCTCAACATTATTATGGGTATCGTGTTCATCCTGGGCGGGATGAGCGGCACCATGGTCCTTCGTGGAACGGGAAGCTCTGTCGGTCTGTTGATTGTTGGACTCTTAATTCTGGTATCCGGCATCGTGCGATTGTTGTTGGCTCCAATGAAAGCCAGAAGCGAGAGTGCCTCCCCATCACCAAACATCGAGAGCGGACAGGAAGAGCCAAACCAACCAAAGGCTGTGCGCATGCGCCGTGCGCCTGTTGTTCGTCCATGGGCAATCGCACTGGTAGCGGTGCTTGCTATTGGATTCGGCGCACCACAAATGTTGAAAAACTTTCAAATGCCCGAGATTAATCCCTCGAAAATGGTGTCAGACTTTCAAACGCAACAAGCAAGCTCTGAAATTGTGAAGGATCTGGCGAAAGTTCTTATCAAAGACGACGTCGACAGTGCCGAAGCCTTTGAATCAGCTCGAACGGCATTCGCCGGTCAGCAGGGCACTATCCCTTCCATGGCCAAGGCCCTTGAGAAGCGACTCAAGGATGCGCCATCATTGGTAGTGGCAGAAGGATCGGGCGAAGAGGCCATTAGAGTAACCAACATCGAGACAAGAAAAACTTTGAGCGTCTCCTTCGCACCTGACGGTGAAGTGCTCTGCAAGAACGGCAACGCCAAAGCGGAAAGCGCCCAGAAACGTCGACAGGCGAAAAAGCAAGCCAAAGCTGAGGCGCTAATTGCCGAAGAGGAGAAAAAGCTCCAGCAACAACGAGACAAGCAGGTCGCCGAAGCAAAAGAGCAAGAGAACAAGGTCAACGCCTCAAACCTGGGTGAGCTCATTCAAGATCGTGGTCTTACAGGTAGCAAAACCATCTATATGGCTCAAAGGATTTTCAACGACAAAAGCTGGAAGCAGGTAAGCGAATTACTGGCAAAGACATTGCCTGACGACTACTCGGTAAAGGCGGAGGATGGTGACGGTGGTGCCGGCAAAGTGCTGGTCACCAGAACTGGTGCCCTGGAGCATCTGACCGTAGAGATCAGCTGCAACAACGAGGAGATCAGCGCGAAGGTACTGGAAGCACCGCTCGACATCGGACCAGAGTCTTAGTAGCGCCCTTCGCCACCGAGCACTTTGCCTGGTACGGAACCGATCGGTTTATCCTCGAGTTCATCAAATTCGACTTTTTCTCTTTCTCGAATCGGCTTTAAGAACTGTTCCGGATTGGTTACTTTGGCATCATAGATAACTGCGGCCCAATGCTCGTCACTGCCGTCAACATTGGCACCATCCATATTTTGTTTGATCACGCCTTTGCTCATATTAGCCAGAGCCCAGGCCACATTGCGTAGCTGCTGCTTGTCCTTACAGCCATCGACACGGAAATCAGCCCGATGATATGCCGGTTTACTGGAAGGGACTCTCGCGCCGGTCAAAGTCGTATCGCCATTTTTTGATACCACAGGCGGTTTTCCATCTTCTGCATTAGCGGTCGGCGGATTTGTTGATGGTGAACTCTTCCGTGTTGCCGAAAGATCGTTGCCTGTGGCACCGTCCGAACCGACTAGCGGATTGAAAACGGCAGCCCATCGATAGATGCGATCTCTATCATGATAATCTTCCGCGGACATTCCTCGCAAGAATTGCCTGGTTAACGCTTCACTGATTCCGCACCTGGCAAAAATTCTCCTTACCGCCTTTCGGTAAGATGCCTTCTTGAAGAGCTGTGGATATCCATCGGCAGCTTCGATAATGTGAAAAATCCCTTCTTTGTATGATTCTCTGGCCCTGGAAGTGTCCTTGTTCTGCTCTTCCTCGCGCGCTCTCAGCATCTCTGTAAATCCGCGCAAGGCAAGTATGTCGCCTTTCTGTTCGACAGTCTTAGCAGCGACAGCGCTGGAATTGTCGTATTCAAAGTTTCGCTCGACGATATTAAGAGCGCGCATGCGGCGCTCAATCGGTTCAACTTCAAAGGTTTCGGATGCAGCCAGAATCTCCTCCGGCGTTGGAATATCTTTTTCTGGGTACCTTTCGGCCGCCGTAGCCAGATGTACCTGGGGATTAGCTAATTTATTGAACTCGTAACCGATCATGATAGTGGGCACGATACATGATTTAAACACCCATCCACAAAAGAGAACGAAAACCGTGACTTTTATGACCTTTATAGTCGATTTCTTCGGATTGGCCTTGTAGTCGCTGGCAACTTTAGTCGAGACCCTGGGCACGTTCTCCGAAACTTTCTTGGCTATTCCGGACTGCCACCAGGGTCGGTTCTCATTCGCTCCTGGCGTTTCAACGCGATAGTCATCTTTGTTATTGGATCGCCCATCACGGATCTTTTTGTCTCGACGGGATGGAGCAGTAGCAACGAGTTGTGGCATGACCTCGTCCGGCTCCAACCATCTCACACCGCCAGTAATACCAAAAAAAGCATTTTGACCCGACGGGATGAACTCCTCGACAACGGCTGGTTCAGGCTCGGGCTCAGGACGTTGACCGGGAGTTTTTATCTCTTCCAATCCTTGCCACTTGCTCGCCTTTTCCGGATAGCCAATGGTCGCGTCTGGCACACCAATCTGCTCCAGACCTTCCCATTTCGCTGCTGACGGCTGCACTTGCGGGTTTACACCTGACTGCCCAGGTGTTCCCAACTGCTCCAGACCTTCCCATTTCGCTGCTGACGGCTGCACTAACTGGTATAAACACGACCGCCATGGTGTA
>CAZISK010000154.1:0-11821 GCA_964541355.1 uncultured Candidatus Obscuribacterales bacterium | reverse complement strand
TTCTTATAGGACACTACTTGATGGCTACCGACTCCGCCTCTTCAAAATGATTGCTGGCGAAGGACTCAGGAGGTCGGTTGCGACCTCTCCCATCGTATAGTGCTCTGATGCTGTATAGCTTTTGTTGACCACAAGGGTCTTCACGGTTTTAAACCCATTGAGGACCTGCGTACCTGTCGCCCTGTCGAATTGTAGAAGTAAACAAGCAGCATAAATCTTTCCTGCCGGGCTGCCATTCTCGATGATAAACAACAAATCGTCTCGACTGGCTGGTCCGAGCGCGATGGCCTTGACAAAAGCATCGCTCAGCTCGGAGCTTCCGCCCCGGGACAGATCGTAGAGATGGGATGCCTGAATGAGTACTTTGAGCGGCTCTTGCAGTTGAACTTCTCGGGTCTTGTACTTATCCGACGGTTCTGCCGGTTGGGCAGGCGCAATGGGCGTGGATGCTTCTTCGAAACTGGTGTCTATCAGTTTTGGTCTGGATGTTGTCGGCGCGGACGCTTCAGACTTGGACATTTCCGGCTTGGCCGCTTCCGGCTCAGCGGAGCCCTCGCTATCAGAAGGTTTGACCAAAGCCTGAGCATCTTGCTTCGAGCTTGATGATTGGGGCTTCAAATCTTCTCCATCCTGCTGGGCCAGAGTTCGAGGCATGGGAACGAAACAGAACACCAGGATGGACACCAAACCAATGACAACCATCCAATTTCCAGGTGATTGTCGAGGGCGCACAATGGCGCCCTCGACAGACTCTGACTTTGCCGCCACTCTATTTTAGACCGAGCAGCTCGACTTCAAAAATCAAGGTGGCCCCAGGCGGAATCAGCCCACCAGCGCCTCTATTGCCATAACCAAGCTCAGCAGGAATGGTCAATTTGCGTTTGCCGCCAATCTTCATTGTTGCCACGCCTTCATCCCACCCTTTGATCACTTGACCTCTACCGATCGAGAATTCGAAAGGTCGACCGCGATCGACGGAGCTATCAAATTTGGTGTTATCGGTGAGCCAGCCGGTGTAATGAACTACTACGGTCTGACCTGGTTTAGGGCTTTCGCCGTTGCCGACTATGATGTCTTCGTACTGCAAACCGCTGGGCGTGGTTACTGCCTTTGTGGAACTTGAGCTCATTTGATTCTCCGTTTGATTGTTCGGTTCAACTTGGTTAAGTAAACTGTTGCGCTCAGGGCCGGCGGTCTCTTGTGTTTCATCGGTCTGAGCGCTGTTTTGAACGGGTTGCGAGTTGTCCGTTTGCTGTTCGTTGACAGATGTTGCTGGCGGGCCAGTTACCGCACCGGTCTCCGTCTGCTTGGCGCCTGTATCGCACGACTGCTGGGCGCAGCCTGGCAAGGATATCACTACAAAGGCAAATAAACCAGTCAGCCCCCAGAGCCTCTTTGAAAAAAACTTCGCGACTCTTTTGTTTTCAGTTTTGTTGTTAGATTTCATATCCGCTTTCAATCCGTTCTTAGCGCTTGCCGGTCTGACGAACACTGGTTAGTCGACTGTTCAAATAATGTTACCGGATTCTACCGTTTATAACCTCAAAGTTGACGCTCAACTTAAGAAAATTCACCGCCTGGAATTCAATTTCTTGCCAAACCTGGATTGAGAACTTGACGTGGTATCGCCAGTAGTACCATGTGCAAGCTCTAACCAAGCGCATCTTTGAGTGAAACTTTCGCGGCAAGATGCTTGCGAGCGGAGTCCAGAACGAGATACTCTTCCTTCAAACGATCTTCCGTATCACACATCTCGAGCAGCTCTTGCTGATCGTTGGGCGAGCCGTAGAAATTTGATGCCACCCAGTACGAAAGTTTGAGCGGATCATCTGGAATCGAGCCTTGAATTTCAAAATCCTTGTCGACCAGTCTCGATGACAGGCGAAGAATCTCTTTCAAGGTCCTGGTGATACCGTCGACCAGACCGGAAGCCTTGTCTCCTGTCGCCGGCTCCTCGAGCAACTCGATAGTGGCAACGATATATGGCTGCTCCTGCACCACATCGACTATACGAAAGCGCTTCAGCCCGGTGGTAACAAGATTCATGCGGCCGTCGTCAAGCTTTTTTACGGTGTCGATTTTGGCGACGCAACCTGTTTCCGCTACGGCTGTTGATTCACCATCCCAGAAGACGACTCCGAAAGAGCTCTCCTCTTCGAGAACCTTTCCAATCATTAACTTGTAACGCTCCTCAAAGATATGAAGAGGTAATACGGCGCCAGGGAACAGGACTACCGGCAACGGGAATAACGGCAACTTTTCAAAACCGTTGGCTTCTGTCATGAATTTGGATCGATTCTCCTTGGCCAGTTTTCAAAGCTAATGATTGTACCTGAACAGCTAGTTCCATTTTAACGTGCACGTCGATTTTACGAACCTACGGTCCTTCAGAGTCATCTCTATGGAGCCGCACAGGCGCCTAAATGTCAACCGCACTTTCCGACCGGTTCTGGGCTATCCTTCAAATAGCAATTAAGCGTCAAGACCGGCTTCTAATCAATCTTCCTGGATGCCCGCAATCGATATCGATGGCGCGATTGAGCATGTGGGCTGCTTGTAACAGAACGGAGCTTGATTAGGTTCGTGCTATTTGAGTACAATTGGTGAACTTCCAGCTGGAAACAGCTTCAAGCAACGATTACAAAGGAGACCCACGCATGGCTTCTACAACAGACACGAAGGTACGAATCACCTACTGCGGGGCTTGAGGGTACAAAGCCCGAGCCGTCAGTTTGGCGGCTGAACTGGAAAAACGGTGCAGTTTATCATCTGAACTGATCGTATCCTCCGGAGGTGTATTCGAAATCGAGATCGACGGCAAGGTCATTTTCTCTAAGGCAGCCCTGGGCAGATTTCCCGAAGACGGCGAAGTCGTGCAGCTGCTCAAAGCCTAGCTGAACCGCTCCAATAGCGCCAAGAGCCACATCTTTGATGCGGATTATTTTTGCTTGCTCTTCAAGTCGGCTGTGTAGACGGCGGTCTGGGCGGCGGAAGCTTGAAGGGCAGATCATCGCCGAAAACTGCCATGTGCTCAGCGCGCTTGGCCTCCCATTTTTCCAGCTCTTCGTAATATCGTTCTTGCGCCTGAACGACCGGATTATTTCGCGCTCTCTTCTCGATCTCGGCAATCTGTTCGTTCTCCCGTTGCATCACATGCAGCTGGGGAGCGCGAGCAGCCCTCGGTATTGGATAAGCCGGATCAATAACTCTCAAGTAAGCGCCGCCAATAGCGAAATCTTCAAAGCCCTCGACCAGCTCGGGAACCTCCATAGCGGCCAGGAGCTCGCTGGCGGACAATCCGTTGAGATAGGCATCAAATGTAAGTCCCCAGCGTGACTCCAGAAAGAACTGATCTTCGATCTGCAGACAGGTCACTGCGTGAAGGTCAAAGCCTTTGCTGCTCCCGGAGCCACCCGGAAGAAGACCGGCGAACACCATCACCACAGGGGGCTTTCCGGTATTGCGCACGAACGCTGCAATGGCCTCGAAGAGGTCCTCTGGTGTTTCAATCGATGGTTCATTCAAATCACCTACCAGACTGGAATGCGCGACAATCGATCCTTTTTCGTCGAACATTCGACTCAGATCAAATGCGCTCTTAATGTTCAGCTTCGTACCTTCATACACCACTTCGATCCTGCTATTTGTGGCTACATCAACCTTGATCAACCGCTCTCCAGTAGTGCCGACTTTAGGTCGCGGATCCTGAGTGTATACGTAGCTGGCATTGCTGTCCGAACTTTCATCCCAGAATGACTGCACGAGAAGCAAGTCAAACAGCTGTCCAACGGCATCGCGCATCCCCTTGGAACCGGCAGTCTCGTCGGTAGACCAGCGCGACTCCAGATCCAGAGCCAGGCTTTTCGGGTCGACTACAACGAGCCGACCACGCTGCCCCTGACCTACGAATGCTTTGCCGGAGGTGACCAATGAAGCGATCATCTCCATGACTTGAGCCGGATTGACCTCCAACTGCTGTCGCAAAATGCATTGTGTCAGGCTGGTATTGTGAAAACCCTGATTGACATAGCGAGACGGGTCAGCCGACTTTCGAGACATTGCTTCAGCAATCTTTCGCAGGTGACGCCGGTCATAAACTTTCGAGCCGTTGACCCAACCGTCGCTGCGCAGAACTTTTTCAATCGCTCGAGCAATCCGTTGTACCTGGATATCAGCGTCTGGAGGCAATTACTAGCAATCCTCGCCTAGGAGACCGCGCTCTCTTGCTTCTTCAGGCGCTCGAGCGTGAGATCCAGCTGCACTGGAATTGCTGAGTCTTTAGAGCACAACGCTGCAACCCGTTCCATAGCTTCGGCTGTCTCTATGCTGTTGTAATCCCCGGATGCATCAGCACGAGGAGCATCCGTGCCACCAGCCCGAGCCAACGTGTCGGATGAGGAGTCTCGCTGAGCAAACCCGGTGATTGGATTGTTCGATTCGTCTACCAAAGTCAGGTCCGGATAGGGATAGATACCGTCATCCTGCTGGGCAGTACGTATATCCGACGGACGATATGCTTCGGTAATAGACTGTGAGATGCTCTCGTACGGAGACTTCGTCTCCGGAGGCTGTAAATCTGAGCCCTGTTTCTGCATCGAGATCTCACCATTGCCGGGGACCTGCGAGCTCTCCTCGCTGGTCGTGGTTGTGGTCGCAGGCGGGTTCAGGTCGGCAAAACTTATGCCCCTGGCACCTACACCAGTATGGTAGCTGTTATCCGAGGCATCTGTAGACATGGTTGACCAAATGTGACAGTACCGGTCATTGAAGAAAGTTAACTTTCATTATTATCTATGTGCCCAATAAATATAGTTTATCGACTCTTGAATCAAAGTTTTTCTAACTTCTCATTCTCAGGCTCTGGACGCGCACGTCCGGCAATGTAGAGCACAAGAATTCCTAGTACTCCGAGCACGACAGGTACAGGCCACCAGATCAAGAGCGCTTCCTCGTTGCCAAATTTGGACAGCAAGATCGCCGCTGCGTTGTTGCCGATGTGGACTATCATGGACGGCACAATCGAGCCGGTCCAGACAGCGAGGGCCGTAAGGATCACGCCCAGAACCGCAGTCGGCATTATTCGAAAAACGCTCATATGGAAAAGCCCAAACAATATTCCGACTATGAGACAGAGGACGATAGGTTTGAATTTCGGACGCAGAAGACCCAAGATAGCGCCTCGAAAGAGCAATTCCTCGCATATCCCCGGCGCGACCGCTATGCCGAGAAGGCAGAGCCAGAGCGGTTTGTCATTATCGACTATCAGTCTGGTGAACATGGTGGTGAAAGCTTCGGGCGCGGGTGCTATGGTGCTCTGGAGCTCATAGACGAGCATTGAAACAACAATGCATAGAGGCGTTATCATGACGGCGCCGAGAATTGGAAGCAGCCGGGGTCGCGCCAGACCTAACGTTTTTAGAAGCGGCAACTTCAGATGTCTGATTAGAATGATGGCAGGCACCAGGATAACAACTATCTGAGTGATAAAACTTCCGACGACGAGGTCCCAGCTTTGCAAAGTCTGACCGAGGTAGAACATGAGCAGAAAAACAGAGAAGGCCAGTATGCCGACCTCCGGGCAGAAATCGCCGGAGATGCGCCTACGCAGCCTGGAATCAGCCACGCCAAAGAGCAATCTTTCACTGTCGAGTATATGCGAGGCGAGATAGGTGACATAAAATGCAAAGGCGACTGATACTAAAAGTGATACCGCCAACCAGACATAGTCGAACTGTCCGGTTAGCACCTCCTTCAATGAAAGCGCGGTATTGACCACCGGCACTAATGCAATGCCGGAAGACAGTTTCAACCCGGGCAAAGAACAGACCGACGAAGCGCCCATCGAAACAAACAAGAACGGCACAAAGTAGCCCTGCCCTTGTTGAAATGTCTTGCACCAGGACGCCAGAAGTATTGAAAGCGACGAAAGGGTGACGACCAGCGGCATGGCAACGAAGAGACACATGATCACCGCCTGAATTGGAAACCTCATGACGATAAAATCATCAGCCGCGTTGCTCGCGCCGATTTGCACGAAAATGAATATGCTGAGAAGTCCGATGAACAGGGCGGCCATACCCATAACCACGACAACGAGAAATTTGCCGTACATGATGCTGCGTCGATCGGTCGGTGACATCAGAAGTAGTGGCAAAGTATTCCTCTCCCTTTCTCCCGTAATTACATCGAGAGCCGGATAAATGATAGATACAGTCAGCATCGTGAAGAGGAGGAACGGCAAAATATTGCGGACGGGCTCGCTGGCAAGCGATTGGTCGCCAAGATCTTTTAGATCTGAGAAACTGACAACATACTTTTGCGGGGTCTTGATCCCCAAGGCATCGAGACGCTGTTGCACATATGCGCTTCTAAGCTGGTTGAGCACGCCACGCACCTCTGTAAGCGCCATGAGGTTCTGGTCCTTGCGCGCATCGTAGAATAACGTCACCTTGGGGTCGCTTTCCATATTGCCGTCGATCAGGTCGGTGAAGTTTTTTGGAAATTGAACGACGATATCCGCCAACTTCGCGGACATTATCTTCTCAGGCTCCGCATCGTCAGCCGTCTTGGTGATGGTTATCGACTTCGTCTCGTGAAAGAATTTCAAGGCCGGTTGGTAATCGCCTATCAGTCCGACCGCATATCTCTTGCTTTCCATGTCGGAGTGCAGATGGTGTGCCAGACTGGACGGGAGAACCAGGAGCGCCGGATAGACAATCACCGGCATCAAAATCATCACTATCAGCGTGCGATAGTCCCGCAAGACTTCGCTCAAGTCCTTGAAAAAGACCACGCAGATCTCGTCCCAGTCAAGTGACGTCACTGCCCGTCTCCTTAACGACGCTCAAAAAGATGTCTTCCAGGTAGTGCATTCCGCTTTCGCGGCGCAACTCTTCAAGCGTGCCTGAGGCAAGCAATCTGCCGTTGTGAATGATACCCATACGGTCGCAGAGCTTTTCCGCCTCACTCATGATGTGGGAGGAAAACACTACGCACTTTCCTATCTCTTTGCACTTCAGAACAAATCGGTGCAAAACCTGGCTAGTGAGAACGTCGAGGCCGGTGGTCGGTTCGTCCATGATGATGACAGGCGGGTCGTGCACAATTGCTCTGGCAATAGAGACCTTTTGACGCATTCCGGTCGAAAGCTTCTCGCATCGACTATCCATGAAAGACTCCATCTGAAGCATCACCGCTATCTCGTCGATGCGCTCTTTGAGCTTCTCCTTCGGGTATTTGCTCAGACGTCCGAAGTATGTAAGTATCTCCCGCGGTGTCAGTCTTTCATACAATCCCGTGTCCGCCGACACAAATCCAAGCTGTTTTCTGACCTGCCTGGGCTGACCAATCACATCAAAATCGTTGATCCTGGCGGTGCCCGATGTCGGTTTCAAAATAGTGGTGATCATTCTAAGGGTCGTGGTTTTTCCGGCGCCGTTCGGACCCAGAAGTCCGAAGATCTCGCCTTTGCCGCAGGAGAAAGAGATGGAATCCACGGCGTGGAATTCGCCGCGTTTCGGGTCGAAGAAGCGCTTGGTCAGATTGATCGCGTCTAAACTCATTTATTTATCATTCACCTGCTGGATGTAATTAGCTTGTCTTCGGGTACGCGATCGGCCGGTTCATGCCCCCAGAAAATCACCTGGCTGAGGTAGATCAGAACGCCTGTGACTGCGAGATTTTCAATGCAAGCGCACAACATATCGGAGGTCCCCAACGAGTCTGTTACGATTGCTTTGGCGGCTAGCACCATATTCAATATCGGAATGAAAGCGGTGACTTGGTTCAGCGACCAACCCGGAAGAATTGCCACCATCGGCAAGATCGTAATCCCGATCAGGATAAGCGAGGAGACATTTTGGGCCTCCTTGAAGCTTTTCGAATGAGCAGCCATCAACGAGTAGATGGCTGCCACCAGCAGGGTGGAGAGGAAGAAAACCAGAAGCAGAAGAACAACGTTGCCCAGGCTGTACTGCTTGAGAGCCAGGGAAAGAGTACGTTTTAGCCAATCAAGCTTCCATGTGAAATAAAGAGCGACAAGACCCATGCTGAAAAAATTGACCATCCCAGACAAGAGAGTAAGCGTCACGACAGCGGAAAATTTTCCGATCACGACAGAAGATCTGTCGACCGGCAAGAGATAGGTGGTATTCTTCGTCCGCTTCTCGAACTCCTCGGTGAATGCAGCGAGCGCGGGATACACGGCGCCAACTGTGATGATCAACATCGTGTACCCGTAAAAGGCGACCAGCACCATCGTGGTAGAGAAGGCGGTCAACTCCATGTCCTGCAACTTCGCTTTCCTGCCGCCAATCGTGCCTACGTTATTCGTTACGATCTCGAAAACCCGAATCACTTTTGTCTTACAGCCTGCATCCTCGAGCGCTTTCCTCATCGCCTTGCCCCGAGCTTCGTAGGTCTTTGTCGTCATCGCCACTTTCGTTTCCAAAAAACGATCCGACGACTGATTTAGAATAACGTTGATACTTTCCGGAGCCTTCCTGCCGTCAATGACACACTCAAATTTGCCTTGTTGCAGATCGCGAATCGGATTATCAGACTCCACCACCGAAAGTCGTTTTGCCTCTTTGATTGCCGAGACCAGCTCCGGAATCTTCTCCAGACCGTCCTTAAGAAAAGCGACATGAATAGGACGTGTCTCCGCCAATCCCTCACGCCACAGACTATACTCCGACAGACTGACCAGACTGACCGGATACAACACCAGTGGCACTAACACGGTGTATATCAAGACATGTGAATCACGAAAGCAGTGTCTTAGCTCTTTACCCGCAACGATACAGATGTCGTTCAAACGATCTATGATTCCAGAAAACACTTGCCTGATGAAAGCTCTCTTTTGTTGCGACAATGTCTATTCAGCCCAGAAGCAGATTGATTGAAACATATATTTAGTCATATGAATCTGATGGATTTAGTAAGAAGCTGGCTGTTAACTCTATCGGTGGCTACAGCGCTCTTCGCTTCAGCATGGCAAGGCAAGGCAGCCGATGACAACGAATCGGTTGCCGCCGTCAGGGAGGTGCGACCTCTGCCTGGCGCACTGGACAAAACACCCGTTTTCAACAGCAATAGCCCGGAGGTTGTATTAGGCGAGGGCATCCTGCTATCCACGCTTCCCTCGACGGAAGGCGATAAAGCGCATCTGGACTATAGCTTCCAGGACGAATTCGATCTGTTTTTTCACCATATCGCCGACGGCAAGAAAAGTGGCCATATGGAAGAGTTATGGCTCGGGTTGATCGTTTGCAACACTTCGAAGAAGACTGTGCAGCTGGAAGTGTTGAATGGGGCCAGCTATCTGAGTCAACCGCAGGCACCGTTCATCCCCCTTTCAACGCTGATCGACAATCAGGACGGTAAGATCTTTGCCGGTCCCGGCGATCGTGTCACAAACGATCTTCTGCGAGACAAAAGACCTCCAGTCGAGTGGAAAAACAAAATTTCGATCGCCCCTGGCAAGAGTCGATTGCTCAACGCTTTCCCGATCCCGGTTGCCGCGCTCACTCCGCCACTCAATGGACGGAGCTGCCTAGCAAGACTCAAGGCATCCGGTCCGGTCAGACTGGCTCTGGTAGCGCGCTTTGCCGTTGCCGAAGCGGGCGGCAATTTCCGCCGTCCAACTGCGGATGAGTTCCTCACCGTATTAACTGATGGGCGCCTGGTGGCCAATCGCGATATTGCTCCGACTGCGCCTGGTGCCCCGGGAGCGATCAAGTACGGGCGAGTATCGGGCGTGCAGATAGGATCGGTCTGGAATGGCACGATTACCGATCCGGGTGGCAGCTTCCTGACCTTGCCGGACCCGAAGCAAGCTGTCTCTTTTCCACTGTCATCAGTACGCAATGGTAGCTTTGGCTCCGGTCAGATTGAGAGCGCACCACTGGCGGTGCGGTATCCGGATACCGCCTATGAGGCACACGGCAACTATGGAGTGAAGTACAAGCTCGTCTTTCCGATCAAAAACGTAAGCTCGCAGGAGCGCAGGCTCAAAATTTCGATCGAATGCCCGATCAAATCGGATGAAAAAAAGCAGACTGTCCAATTCTTCAATCCGGTCAAACCGCAGGTATTCTTTCGTGGAACGGTTAGAGTATCGGAGCTCTCCCATGGTCGTCCTCTTTGCCGATCGGTGCATTACCTGCATCTAGTCGGACATCGAGGAGAACAGATGCCTGCCATACTGGAGGCCAAGCTTCCGCCCGGCTTAGAGCGCACATTCCAGATTGAGCTATTGTATCCACCCGACGCCACACCACCACAACTCTTGACAATTTCGTCGACTCTTGACGTAGAATGTTCAAATAGTGGGTCTGCTGAAGGGCAAGATGATTGAGACGAAGAAAGCGCTTGTAATTTTCGACCTGGACGAGACGCTGATTCACTCGAGCCAACACCGTTTGGAGCGAGAGCCCGATTTCGTCATCGAACGGTTAAGCGTCTACTTTCGCCCGTTCGCCAGAGATCTGATCGATGCGGTGTGGCGTAAATTTGAAATCGGCGTCTGGTCGGCCGGCTCGCCCCTGTATGTCGACACTATAGTGAAAACGATCTTTCCGGAAGCGGTAAAGCCTCTGTTCGTCTGGAACCGTGATCACTGCACGAAGCATTTCGAGCGCTCCTATTTTCAAGCACTGTTCCTCAAGGATTTGAACAAGACGCTCGACTTTGGTTATACGCTTGCAAACACCCTTATCATCGAGGATGATCCGGTGAAAGTCAGAGACTTTCCGACCAACGCGATTATAGTCAAACAATACTTCGGCGACAACGAAGACGACGAGCTTTCTAATCTGGCCAGGTTCATCGACGGGTTGAACGGCCATGACAACGATTTCAGAGACATCGGCAAAGATTGGCGAGAGAAGCTCTAAGCGATAGCTTTTCTGCTGGTATCTAATGTGGTGCAACTCCGATTCTTATAAGAGGGAGTCTAATGACATCGCAAAACCGATGAGCTGCATCTACAATGTATCTGCTCCCAGAGGCTGCTCGACCAATGACGCGAAAGGTTCAAATCGCAATCTTGATCTTACTTATGGTGATTGGGACATCGCTCCGGACCTACGGACTGGGTCGCGTCGTCCCCTGGTATGATGAGGGGTTGACGCTTCTGCATTTATCCGGGTGCACTGTCAATCACTGTATCGAAAAGGAGCAGCGTGCAGCATCGAGTGGGCCTGCAACCTGGCACCAACTTTTATCGCGTTACCAGTCACCGGCGCAATCGATCGATCTGGTGGCACATGCGGTAGTGACGGACCAACCGGAACACCCACCGCTGTTCTTTCAGGTTCTGTATCTATGGGCTAAGGCTTTCGGACACAAACTGTACGTCTTGCGAGCAGTGCCGATAATCTTTGGCGTACTGTGCCTCCCTGCATTCTATTGGTTCGCCATGGAGCTGTTTAGATCACCGTATCCATCACTCCTTGCAACTGCAATGCTATGTCTTTCACCCATGCACATCTGTTTTTCACAAGATCTGCGCGACTATTCGCTTTTCTCGCTAATGCTCTCGCTATCATGTGCGGCCTTTCTCAAGGTCTGGAGAAAAAACCGATTGCAGGATTGGGCGCTTTATACGGCAATTTCGACAGCTGGTATCTGCTCTACGTATTTGATGATTCTTGTTTTGGCCGGGCAGCTTTTGTTCTCCACCTGCGCGGCAGCCATCAAGTGGCTCAACGAAGAGCGTTTTGCGCGATTCACAATTACACAATGGATTGTTCACATCTTGTCCATCGGTATAACTTTAGCCGTCTGTTCGCCACTGCTCCTGACTGTGGTATCACGATGG
>CAZISK010000153.1:0-11834 GCA_964541355.1 uncultured Candidatus Obscuribacterales bacterium | reverse complement strand
GCGGTGCGTAGTGACTCGGCGCTGCGCTCTGTGTCGAAATCAGCGGTGCGTTCCAAAATCGAGTCGGCCGAGAGTACAGCGCCTTTGTTGCGCAATAGCAATTCGAGAATTCTAAACTCGAGGTTTTGCAGCGTCACCTGTTTCCCTGCAACGGTAACGGTCTTTGCCTCAGGGTTGAGTACAACCTCTCCGCTCTGAAGCGAAGGCTCGGTAACTGCTCGCGACCGTTTGAGCAGCCCCTTGATCCGGAGTGAGAGCTCCTTCAAATTAAAGGGCTTGCTCAGATAATCGTCCGCTCCCGAGCCGAAACCCAACTCCTTATCCTCTATTTGACCCTTGCTGGTAAGCATGATAATCGGACTCTGTCCACCTGACTCCCTGTAGCTCTGGCATACGTCTATGCCGCTCATATGTGGCAGATTGATGTCCAGCACGATGACGTCGTATACGAAAGATTTCATCAAATTGAGCGCATCCGACCCTGAGCCGGTGTGCTCGACGAGGTGATTCTCGAATTCGAGCCAACGCTTAATGTTCGCGGCGAGGCTCAGATCATCGTCAACTAGTAGAATTTTTGCCATTCTAATCTGTTTGTGATCCTGACATTTTGGTTGTACCACGTGTATGCCAGACATAAAGCAATGCACGAATCGCTTGAATATTCCGGAGTGTACACTAAAATGGTGGCAGGTAATACGGCGCGGTTCAATTGTGAGTTGGAAGCTAAGACAAAAAGGCATCGCTCTGGTTTGTTTGCCGCTGTGCTTTCAGGTCGTATTTCTAATCGTGCTGATCAATGCGCTTTCCAATGCAGAAGCCGCCCTTCAAAGGGAGGCGACTTCGAAGCAGCTAATTTATACCGCTAGCAATGTGCTGCGTCACTCGATTGACTGTGCAACCGCCTGTGCACTGTACAACTTTACTCACCAGGAGTCTGCGCGCGACAAGTGTGTTATCTCGATGAAGCTGATGAAGCAGGGTCATGAAGAAATAAGCGCAAAAAGTCTAGCCAACAAAGCGCAAGCGGCGCGAATCGCTGCCTGCAAGGATTCGATAGAGGCATCCGAGAAAGCGCTTTACAGGCTGCTGTACAAAATTGACAACAATTCCGAAACGATCAAGGTCTTTGCCAACAACAGCGGTTTATCAGCCGAAAAACGGTTGATGGATAATATCTCCCGCCGGACCTCCGAATTTATCGAGGCCGAGCGCGTTTTGTGCGACAGATTTACCAGTCAGCAGCGGCGAGCTCGGCAGAATGTAGTCACGATACTTGTCGTGGGTATCGGGTTGAATATAGTAATTGCGATCGCGGCCGCCATCTTTTTCTTCCAAAATATAGCGACGCGAATTGAGCGACTGACAAAGAGTACAGATCTCATCTCTGGTAGGAAAACAGCAGGCACTATTGCATCGCCGGGAGATGAGATCGTACAGCTTGATCAGGCTTTTCATCAGGCCGTTACTGATCTCCATAAATCCGAAGAGATGAGAAGGCAGCTGGTGGCGATGGTCGGTCACGATCTCCGCTCGCCTTTGACGTCGATTGATGCCGCGCTTACATTACTCTCCGAAGGTGCCGCCGGTGAAATGTCGGACGATGTGATGAAAATAGCCAGAAATGCTTCCGTCGATATCGGCCGACTGGTAAAACTCACAAACGATCTTCTCGACGCGGAGCAGCTCGTGTCCGGCAGCATCAATCTAAAACCGAGATTGATCTCCGCGCAGTGCCTACTTGATGAGTCGATACATGCAATGGAGTTTTCGTCAATCAACCACGAAATTGCGATTGAAAAAAGTCTCAACGGCGATATTCAACTCATGGCTGATCCAGATCGATTAATTCAGGTGCTCTGCAATCTAATCGGCAACGCAATTAAGTTTTCATCGAGAGGCAGCAAAGTTGTAGCTGAGGCTTGCGATAACTGTGACAATGTTGAATTCAAAGTCATTGATACTGGATGTGGCATCGCTATGGAACATCAGAGCGCGATTTTTGATAGCTTCGTCAAGCTCGGCGATGACTCAGCTTCCGGAAAGGGTCTTGGGCTTGCAATCTGCAAGGCGCTTGTGGAGCTTCATGGCGGTCAGATTGGCGTGGATAGTTCGCCTGGTAAGGGTTCTACATTTTGGTTTCGCATACCGAAGACGAGTTAACTTCGACTAGGCGCGGCTGTTTGTTGGTCTTGTCTCCTTGCTATGGTCAACGCGCATAGCTGAGACCCGGCTTTTGAATGACAAGCATACGTGATCATTTTGCCAGCTTGACCATGCTTCCCCGTACAGTCTGCAATTGCTCCAGGCTACTCCTTGCCAGTGTTGCGGAATTCCCTGAGCTCGCGGATTGAAATACATTCGAACCCGGGTTTTATAGTCCGGTTTTTGTCCTGTTTGCCTCCTATAGTGGTCTTATGAACGGAGGGGTGCGGCAATGGTCAAGATTTACGTTATCTGCGCATGGATCTTAGCTTGCCTGGTGCTTGTAGATAGTGTGTCCAACCTGGTTACTAATGGTCAGGTTTCGCTGATTAACTTACTTATGCCTCAGTTTTCGCGGCTAGATGGCGACCCTATCGCCTTTCTTCTTTCTCGAATTCTTCGCTTCGGTCTTTGTCTTCGTGTTGTTCAACGGAGTGCCTTTGCCAACCTGGTTCTATGCTTTCATCTTATCCGCGGCGGACGTACACTTTCTTGATTGAGAGGATTGGTTGATGTTGGTGAAAGAAGAGAGCAAATGAGCGGCCCGAACGATCTATAGTCCAGCTTCCGTCATGTTTGCTTCCTATAGTGGTCATATGCGGTAATAGGAGAGGATTAACGATGATCAAATTTTACGCTGTTTGCGCGTGCATAATGTCTTGTCTTGAGATTCTAGACAATGTGTCCAACCTTGTTACCGGCGGTCAGGTATCATTGATTAACTTCCTGGTGGCACCATTCGAGCTGTTCTGGATCGTGGCCTCCATTGTGGCTATCTTCATTCTCCGCAGCCAGAAGGCTTCGACACTATCACCGCTCTTCTTTCTTGGGTATATCGCATTTTCTTTTGTCTTTGTTCTTTTCAATGGAGTGCCCTTACCGACTTGGTTTTATGTGTTCATCTTGTTTGCAGCAGGGGCGTACTTCATGATCAATGTTTCCTTGTTAAAGGAAATCAGCAGATAGAATGACCTTCAATGCAGTAAATCGACAAATGGCGTCCTCTGCGAACTCGGATCGAACCAAAAATGACGGCATATTTTGGTGTAGTCGACTGTGGGTGCAAGCCGGTGCGTATCCAATTCACGCTGTCCGCTGTAAAGGTGGTAGTATCGTGTGGTTTTAAACCTCCATGGTACTGACCCAGTGATTCGAAAAGTCGACCGCACCAAGGAAGATGTCCTTGAAACAGCAAGCAAATTCGGAGTGAATTTGGTGCGATTCCTGTATACGGACTTCTGCAGCATGGTCCGGGGCAAAAGCTCGTCCTTGCCGCGGTTGAAGGATCGGATCGACACCGGAATTGGGCTCGTCAAGGGTCAATTGGCGATGAACTCGCTTGACAAGCCGCAGGGTGATACCGGATTAGGTGCAGTTGGGGAAGTCAGGATGGTTCCCGACCTCTCAACCTTTACTGTTCTGCCATATGTCACGAATACGGCGGTGATGCTCTGTGATCTGATCCAGCTGGACAGAGAGCCCTGGACGCTATGTCCAAGATCTTTGCTAAAGAAACAGATCGACGAAGCGGAAAAGTTAGGTTTCTCCATTCAAGCAGCGTTTGAGCCTGAGTTCATGATGGGGACGAAAGACTTTGATGGCCGCTTCGTGCATCTTGATTCAAGTGTGTGTTTTGGGTCGGACGGTCACAACCGAGCCAATAAGTATATTTCAAAACTTGTTGATTACCTGCACCGCCAGCGGTTGCACGTCGAGCAATACTATCCGGAGCTAGGGCATGGTCAACATGAGGTGAGTATCACGCATGCGCCGGCGCTGACCGCATGCGATCAATACATTCTTTTGCGCGAAACGCTCAGAGGTTTGGCAATCGAACAGGATGTACTTGTCACGTGTGCACCAAAGCCGTTCGAGGATCAGCCAGGCAATGGCTGTCACATCCACCTGTCTGTCTGGGATCAGTACGGAGAGCGGAACCTACTCTGGAGCGATAAGGATTTGAGCGAATTCGGTCAGCAATTCGTCGCTGGAATAGTAGCCCATCTACCCGGATTGTGCGCGGTGCTCGCTCCTTCGGTCAATTCATACCGGCGGTTACAGCCTAAGAGCTGGGCATCAGCTTTCACTTGCTGGGGTTATGAAAACCGTGAGGCCGCCGTGCGAATTCCATCTTTGTATTGGGGACACGAAATGGCGTCGTCCAATATTGAAGTAAAGTGCGCGGATAGCACGATGAATCCGTACCTTGCGCTGGCCTGTTTGATCGCGTGTGGTCTGGATGGTGTCAAGCGCAAGATGGTGCCACCGGAGCCGGTGCCGGGTGATCCGGCTGACTTGACTGATGATGAATGCGCAAAGTATGGTGTTCAAAGGCTGCCTAATTCCTTGCATAAGGCGCTTGTTGAGTTGGAAGCCGACCGATTCTTGATGACTGCACTCGGCGAGGAGCTTTCCAACGCTTACATCATCGTCAAGGCGTCCGAAGCCCAGTCATTCGCGCTTGATAGCGAGTATGAACTATCCCACCACCGGATGCGGTATTAGCAGGTGTTGATGGAAGTTGATTTATCTGAGACCATTCTGATCGATAATCATGCGCATTCTTTGTTGAAGGGCTTTCTCGAAGTAGATGTGTTGGAGTTTCGTCGCTCCTTTTCGGAATCGCACTCGATAAGCTATCTTGAAAAGCATGCCGGTCATACATTGAGTTACATCAATATGCTCGATCGACTTAAGAGGTTGTTCTCATTCAATACTGAAGAGGAGCTTATCGAGCTGCGTCAGAAGATGGTGCCCGCTGATTATTTGAATACGCTGTTCGATGATGCATCAATCGGGGCGTTGCTCGTAGACAATGGCTACATGTCCGACGCGATGATTGCCAATAACGAATTGTCGAAGATGTGCGAGCGACCGGTCTACAAGGTTTTGAGACTGGAAAATATGTTTGAACGCCTGATTCGTCAGGACCTGACGTTTTCTAAATTGGAGAAGGAAATCGAGGCTGAGATAGGAGAGGGCTCATCACATCTGGTGGCACTAAAAACCATTGCTGCCTATCGCGGCGGATTTCCTACAGATTGTGAGATCGATCGCTGGCTTGCGGAGAATGAGTACAATGAGCTCCGCAGCTCCCTCAAAACTGGTTCGTCCTTGAGAATTGAGAAGTCGGCTTTCTATCATTATTTATTGTTTCATGCCTTTGAGGCGTCAATTTATGCGGATCTGCCAATTCAAGTTCATGCCGGATTCGGCGATACCGATCTGATGCTCAACCAGGCCAATCCGGTGTTATTGACTCCAATCCTGAAGTCGAAGCGATTCGCTGGCGCTCGCTTCGTCTTCTTGCACTGTTTTCCTTATCACAAGGAGGCAGCTTATCTGTGCTCCGTTTTTCCAAATTGTTATATGGATCTGTCACTGACCGTGGTGCTCGCTTCCGCGATTGCAAAAGAGGTGATGCTCGAGACGATGGCGCTAGCGCCGGCGACCAAGATCCTTGGCGGCACAGATGGTCACAGCGTGCCGGAGATGCACTGGTATGGGGCGCTCGTAACTAAAGAGGCCTTACAAGCGGTGCTGAATCGACTCGTCTCTGACAACTTCATCAAGTTGGGCGATGCCCTGAGTATAGCGGAGAAAGTGCTCTACGATAACGCTAAAGACTTTTACAAGCTTGAAGGCTTGGGTTGATTAGGCCATCTTCAGTTCTGGTCGAATCTCACGGTTCTAATTATGCTCATAGTTCAACCCTGAAAAACCATGCATACAACAAAGTGATCATCATCGTTACGAATATCAGAAAACGAAAACATCCAGATCGTAAAAAATTCTTGAAGCTCTTTTTAAGGACGGATACAGTAAGGTCCTTTTCTCGGGTTAAAAGAATTGTTGGTACAAGAACAGCGCCAAAAAGACCGCTGACTGCCCATGGTATTTGCTTTTTATTCAGTGCATATGCAGCAAAACCACTAACTACTGCCGAACCGAGCAGCGTGCACCAAGCAAACATCATCCAAGAGGCGGGGAAAAAAATCCACAGATTTTCTGGACCGAGTTTAGCCAACATGAAAGAGGCGGCAGCTGGAATATCTAAGCAGACTAACAGTGCTGTCCAACCTGCAGATGCGTTCAACAAATTGCTGCGCCAATCTTTAGCATAGAGGGTTGCCACTTTGCTCGGCAAAATGGCATAAAGTATCCAGGCGATTGGAAGACACAGCACACCCATGACAAAGGCCACGTCCGTGTTTCGTCCCTTGTATTCGGCTATTGTCGCGCTTATGTGACCGGACAAACGCCATATCAAAATTAGCCAGACAAGCAAACAAATCGCGCCGAAAGAGCTCAAACTAGACTCTGGTACGGTAGTGTTGAACTGCATGTTGTGCAAAGACAGTTTCAGCTCTTCGGCCTTCGACTTGTCTTGCTGCTGTTGTTTTTGCCACTGTTCGTCAAGAACAGCTATACGCTGAGAGAGCTTCGAAGCTTCTGATGGATTACCTGTTGATGACACCAGATCTCGATACTTCCTCCATGTCTTTAACCAATCCCCTGATATCGCAGTTGGTATATGGGTTCCGAGAGATAATTTATAAAGATTCTCAGATTCTTGTAATCGGTTGCACCGGGCAAGGCTGCCGGCCAGGCGGGATTCCAACGCTAGTGTCCGCTCATCATCAATACCATACGATTTTTTTGCGCATTCAACACTTTTCTCGTAGTGAGCGCATGATTTGACATAATTGTGGTCATGGTATTCAATCGCACCGGCCAAAGCTTCGTATTGTGCATTTTCCGGGGCGTTCTGTGGTTGTTGTTGCCAGTCTTTACCCAGCTTTCTTGTCAACAGTTCAGATAGTTCAATCAGATGCTTCTTGGCCTGTTCCGTGTGTTCGTTGGAGTACTCAGACGTTATTAGACTAATTAGGGCCCAGAGTCTCGTATCTCGATCGGAGTCCTGTCCAGCCAGTTCATAAGCTTCTCGGGCAAGAGACTCTGCTCTCTCTTTCTGATCTTTCCAAAGTAAGACTGTTGAGAACTTCGTCAATAGCTTTGCTCTCTCCACATTGGGCTTCCACGATTCCAGACCGGTCGGCGATTTATCAGGATTCCCTCGTTTGTTCTTGGGTTCCTTTTGCAATTTCGCGAGCGCTGAATCAAGCAGAACCGCGGCTTGTTCGAAATCGTTCGTAGCAAGGTATGCGCCCGTCAGATGAAGAATCGTTTTTTTGAGCGATTCAGCTTCTACGTCATGTCGATTCACCTTCCTCTTCAGTGCATCTTCTAGGGGGGCCTTGGCTTCTTGCCATTTCCTGGCACGGCACAAGTTGGAGCCGATATTGTTCAGATCAACGGCTACAACCAGGCTATTGTCACCAAACCAATTCTTATCAAACTCAAGCTTTTGTTCCGCCGGCAATCGACCAGTCAAGACAATTTTCTGAAGGGAAAGAGCCAGGCAGAGGCTCAGAACTAAACCAATCATTATTAGAAGCGACATGGACAGTTGTAATTGTCTAATTGCACCACTGTTATCGCGCAATTCTTTCTTTCGTGCGCCACCTCTGGTGTTGCGTGCTGTCAAGGAACCTGATAATTGATCTGGATTTAGTCTGCCAGTGGATTGCCTAGGCGATAGTTTTGCAAGAGTCTGATCTTGGTAGTCTTCGTAGTCCTGGGGACCATGCTTTGCCAGCTCCGCACCAGAGCTGTCAGACGACTGCGATTCAATTCGAACTGCAATCGGCTCACTTTGATCCGCTATGCCAAATTTATAGTCAGTCAGGCCTGATAGGAACTCGGGATGCTCCTCAATTTGTAGGTCCTCTTGGTCGCTTCCCTGAGTCAAATTGATTTATGCTATGGCTTTGTAGTTTCTGCTCATGTAGCAGGCAATTATATCTATACCCTGATACGGGACATGCTGAACATGCTAGATGATCTGTGACCAAAGGCTGGAAGAAAAATCGGCCGCAGTGGGAAACCTTCGTTTAACGGCGGGGGACGGATAGCACCGCCGGCGGAGCCGGCTGATTCTATGGTGGGCTCTGCTTCATTGAAGCATTTAACAGATATCGAATCTGAACACCTATTGCGTGAGAGTTCCGAGCCTGCCGGCAGTAATTCTTTTCCCGCATTCAATACATCGCGATTGTGAATCGTTAGAGCTATCGTTATCGGCATCTAAGGCGCAGCTGCACGTCGCCAACCATTGCGTGATTGAGCCTGGCATGGATGATGGAGTGATGCTTCCACCACAACGGGGACATAATCTTTCCTTTTCAGAGTCGACATCGTCCTGCCAAGTTAGGTTTTTCAGTGTTATACCCATTCGGGATGCGGCACGACCCTCGGGTCACAAATGTCGATAATTTCTGAACTCGTTCAATTACACTAGAGGCAAGAGATCCTGATCTGCGACCTCATTGTCAGTGTCGGGTACGCTTTTCTGGTCGCGATACCATTTCGGTAGATAGAGTTTTGTATCTGCCAGGCAAACAAACATCGGAGCGATTGTGAGTCTTGGAAAGATACGTTTGAGTCGTCTGTATTCTTTTTCCAGAGCATCGATCTCGTCACTTATGCTGTATCTCGCGGCATGGTAACTGACAAATTCCTCGGAACGGTCGCGATTCCAACCTTGCTTAACGAGCGCTTCGACCATAAGTGGCGTACTTTCCTTAACTGCCGTCATTCCGCAATCATTGTGACCGATCAGTGCGATATGCTCTACGTTTTTCGCCAATACGTATGCAAGACTAAACTCAGAGCCAATGAGCCTTCCGCTTGCTCGCCTTATGACGTATGCGAACATAGCAGGTATCGGCAGAGCATACCGAAACTCTATGCACGTAACTATAAGTAACTCAGGCGTACCGCGATGCTTGACGCTTTGATGGAAATTTTCCGATGCGATCAATTTTTCGATTGGTGTATCTTGCCACTCCTCCGGTATGTCGTCAGTGTTGGATATCTCAAGGAGCCGGTCGGCATAACGAGGGTCATCCGAGATGGCTTTGGGCATCACCATATATCATTTCCCCCATTCATCATTTTGTTGTACCAGTTGATGCGGCGATCAGCCGTATTTGATAATAGCGCATTGCTTCGAAGCTTTGTTCATTCCATGACGATGTGATGCTTATCTAGACAATGGACAACAGTCGTGTCTTGCTAGGTTGTAGTTGCGCGTTTCCTGAGTATCGGTAATCTGGCCCTTGATCCTTCTATACTGCCATCAATCCGTTTGCCAGTCAGTGCCGCTTAACTCAACAGCTTTGAATGGGCTTCGATGTCCGGCTTAGATTTGGCTTTTCGAAGGTAAGAAGAACCAACGGTGAGCGATCAAGCATCTGATCGTCAGTAATCGAACCTTGCACTTCGAATTGAATGTGAACCCGAATTGCCTATTCTGTATATATACCCATTGTTGTAAGTCGATTCATGGTGTTCATAACGGGTACCTGGACGGATATAATGAATCAAAGGAGAGGTTCACGTAAGTGCTTAACCCACAGGAGAGGCGCTCAGCGGCTCGGTAGAACGAGTCACGTTCCATAGCGAAGAGAGCGGTTTTTGCGCACCGGACATTCACGATTTTGGATTCAGGACTGCCGGTACTATCGCGCAAAAGCTAGGAATTCCCAAGGACGCCTTGATTCGTGCGCGAGTCTGTTTGTTCGTCGTCCTATGATCTTCTCCACATCGACTCTGAAATGTTTGCCATAAGCTAACCGGTATTGCCGGATTGTGGCTGAGGAAGTTTAATCAACGCCATCTCGCGAGTATTGGTTGGTCCGTAGTGTACGAGAACCTCGCTGTTATCTTTCGCAAGGTCGCCGAGGCTGGTATCGAATACGGTGTTGGTATTTTCGCCTATCGTCCAGGAGACTCTCTGCGTGTTTTTGTCGAGAGAGCCGAAGACTTGCGCTCTTTCATCAGTCAATTGATTGAGATAGTTTCCTCTTACAGTCCCATCCTTACTTATAGCAAGTTGCAGAAGCATATCGGATTGCGACTGCCCTGGTCCTGCAAGAGCAAACACTCCGAGAGGCTGAAACTGATCGGTCGGCTGCGATTGATCGGTGGCTGTTGTTCCATTGCCTTGATCGTAGGCAACCAAGTTGCTGTCTTGAGCTGCTCGCCCGTTGTATGCAAGATTCTGCGCTTGCTGATAATAGTCTTGCGCATTTCCTGACGGTTGTCCGTTTACATAGACAGTGTCCCCTTCGTACGTGACATTGCTCGGACTGTATGAGCTGCCACCATGAGATCCTGCCGCCATCATGCCAAGTCCGAGGAATGAAGTCAGACCGGCGATACCCACAGAAGTCCACATAGCTGCTTCGGACCAGCCGGGATAACCCCAGGAGCCGGGACAACCCCAGTATCCGCCATAGTGATTGGCAGCCGCATAGCCATGCGCCCAGCCAGAACCATATCCTCCATACCGACCGTCGCCGGCAACGATGTTGTTCGTACGATTGAATGTGTTGCCGCTGAAATTATTGTTGTTGTTATTGTTGAATGAGTCTCTTATCTTGTTGCCTTGATCGCTCAGTTTGTTTTGATCCAGGTGTTGGGGAGTGCGATTCTGAATGCCTGCAATGGAGCCGAAACCATTAGAGGGAAGCTGATTTGGTCGATTTCCGTGATCTCCGAATCCACCTTGACCGAAATTGCCCCGGTCACCGATGCCACCATTTCCAAAATCGCGATTGCCAAAACCACCGTCAGTAGGAAGTTGATTCGGTCGATTTCCGCGATCTCCAAAACCGCCCTGACCGAAATCGCCGCGGTTGCCTGTGCCACCATTTCCGAAATCACGATTGCCACCGAAACCTCCGTTTCCGGGAAGCTGATTTGGTCGATTTCCGCGATCTCCAAAACCACCCTGACCGAAGTCGCCGCGGTTGCCTATGCCTCCATTTCCGAAATCACGGTTGCCGCCGCCCTGGGCACGACCACCACCGCCTATGCCGTTGAATCCCCCGCCAAAATCGCGATTGCCTCCGCGTCCGCCACCAGCGAATCCGCCACCAAAGCGGCCCCCGCCATCGCCTCCGAAGCGACCACCACGTCCGCCGCCACCGAAACTGCGACCACCGCCGCCACCGAAGCTGCGACCACCACCGCCGCCGAAGCTGCGACCACCACCTCCGCCGAAGCTGCGGCCACCACCTCCGAATCCGCCGCCTCCGCGGCCGCCGCCACCACCACCGAAACCGCGGGCGTCTACTGGTGGTGTTATTAGAGCCAGACTGGTCAATACAGCTAATATGGCTCGAGAGGGCTTAAAGTTTTTCACGGTTAATACCTGCTCTTTATGGATGGAACCGACCACTATGGAAAAGGCGCCTGATTACTTCACAACACGCTCAACTTTGAGCGGTTGTGTGTCGTTGAAACTGACACCATTGACGGTGCGGTCGACAGACTGCCATTCAAAACCGTTGTTATCGCTCACGGTTATGATATTGGTTGCTGCATTTGCAATGCCATCGCGATCCAGACCTGTCTGTTCGATGATCCACTTGCCGCCGCGTCGGTGCCACACGCCCTGACCATATCCGCCATTCTCATCGAATTGCCATGAAATTGGCTGCTCCGCAAGAGAATCCCAGCCGATTACTTGACGGCTTTCGACTGTTTTTTCCTCTTTTGACTTC